>CAYRWH010000096.1:0-6569 GCA_964427935.1 uncultured Halobellus sp.
GTCGAACCCGTTCCGAGCGAGCGGATCGCTGCCGGTAGCGGTCGATGTTCCGACTGAGCCGCTATCCTGGGATGGATCCGGGACGGTCGTCGAAACGGGAGCGACACACGCGGTGCTGGACGCGCCGACACATCCGGATCCCGGCGGATCGTTCGCGGCCATCGCGAGCGACGAGGGGGTTCCGCTGGACGGCGGGTTGACTCACTACGCGGGCGGCGGCGCGTTCACGCCGGTGGATCGCGGTGCGCTGCTGTCGCTGTGGGGCACGCGCGTCGGCATCGGCGTTGAGGCCGAACCCGACGGCGTGAGCGGAGTGACGTGGGAGCCGGTCGACGTGCTCGCAAACGGGGAGCGGATCGTCGGGCTGTCGCTGTTTGCGGTGCGCAACGGGCGTTACGGAGCGAAACTCGTCTGTCCGGATCGAGAGTTCGACGTAGGGGAGTCGGTGTCAGTCCGGCTCCGACCGAGCAACGATCCGATCCAGCTCGGCGGGCGCTGAGACCTCTTGTGGTGAACAGCCGGCACAACCGATCCTCGCTGTCCGTGGTGGTGTGCCGGACTCCCGTCTCGGCCACCACGGGCAATCGGTCAGCTCACGGACCAGTTGGCTCGTCATCCGATATAATACACTGGACACGTGACGCGACACGCGACGGATCGACCCCCCGCGGATCAACCCCCGGACCGTTTCAGTCCGTTCCCCCGGATACAAGCGGGCCGGCGACGACGGGGATCCATGGTCGAAGACGACATTTCGGGACTGGACCCGATACCACCGGAGGCAACGGAGTACGTTCAACAACGCATCGAGGAGGAACACGGCTACCTCTCGTGGCTAAACACGTCGGTCGAGGTTGTCGAACGAGGCCGTATCGTTCTCTCGATCCCCTTCGACGAGAAGCTGACCAACGCTGACGGGCGAACGATCCACGGCGGTGTCGCCGCAACCCTGATCGACACGGCGGGAGGGGTCGCTCAGCGAACCGCCTTCGAGGACCCGCTCTCTGGCGGGGTTGCCACCGTGAACCTCAACGCCAACTACCTCCGACCGGCGACAGGTGACCTGCGCGCGGAAGCCGAAGTCGTCCGGTCCGGGGGGTCGATCGGCGTCAGCGACATGACTGTGACGAGTGGAACGGAAGCCGAGTCAGCCGAGGTCGTTGTCGGGCAGGGATCGTTCCGTCTGTTCAGGGAGTGAGGAGCTCTCGAAATCCCGGTAACTCAGGCGTCGTATCCCGTCATCCCGTCGAGAACTGTCTCGATCCCGTCGAGCGCGTCCGCGAGCGCCCGAACCGCGTCACGGTCGGATCGGTCGGGAGCCGCACGGACGACGACTGACTGCGTACCGAGGGAGACGAACCCGCAGTCGAGCCGGGCGGCCGTCTCGCGGAGCCCGAGACCGGCGTCGGCCCGCCCGTCGATCACCGCACGAACAGGGCTCTCGAACGCGCGAACGGTGCGGTCGTAGCCGTCGATCTTGTCGGCCAGCTCTCCTCGTGACTCGTTTCGCTCGGCGGCGAGAGAGTCGAGCGTATCGTCGAGACTCCGGCGGAGCCCGGAGTCGCTCGACCGGTTGACGAACCGCAGGTCACGGTCGACGAGGTCGTTGATCCCGGTGACGTGTTCGGGGTTCCCGCTGGGCACGACGAGACCCCACTCTCTGGTCCATCCGCCGAGATCGACGCTGTCGACCTCGCGGTCGGGTGGACCGGCGACGACGGCGATGTCCGGGACGCCATCGCGGAGCCGACGGAGTCCCTCCCGGGAGCCCACGGGGAGGTATCGTGGGTTCGTCAGCCGGTCGAGCAGTCGGTTGAGTGCCGGGTCGTCTTCTCCGACGCCGAGTAACGTGGGCGGCCGAACGTCCGGAGAGAACAGTCGGACGGTAACGCGCTCTCCCGCGTCAAGATAGTCGGTATCCGGATCGACGGCAACGATGCCGTCCGCCGCTACGAGACTCGTCGTCGCGCCCGATCCCTTATCAACCGGGTACACGAGCGACAGATCCCCGTCGCCAACACCCATTGCCTCTCTCGTTGACCCAAGATCGAGGAGTCCGACGGGCATGAGTCGAAGCCGTCCCTCACCGTATCGCTCGCCGAGCGCCATCTGCCCGTCGACGGTCGCGGTCTGGGGCTCCGGAACTCCGGCCGCTTCTCGGATCGCTGGCGCGACGAACGTCCGAAAGATGGTCAGCGCGGAGACAGGATAGCCCGGAAGTCCGACGTACGCCGACTCCCCGCCGTCGGCGCGATCGAGGCGTCCGATCAGCATCGGTTTCCCGGGTTTGACGGCAACGCCGTGAAGGAGGAGGTCGCCCCGCTCCTCGATCACCCGGTAGATGACATCGACCGCGCTCGCCGAGGTCGACCCCGACGACAGCACGAGGTCACACTCGTCGGCCGCCTCCCGCAACAGCCGTTCCATCTCTTCGTAGTCATCGCCGGCGTGCGGATAGAGAACTGGTTCCCCACCGGCCTCCTCGACGCCTGCGGCGATCGTTGTCGAGTTAACATCGTATATCTCGCCTCGGTCAGGGTTCAACTCGTTGCCGGGGCGCACGAGTTCGTCGCCCGTCGAGACGATTCCGACGGTTGGTCGCCCGCGAACCGGAACCTCGTCGACGCCGAGCGCCGACAGTAGGCCGATCTCTCGGGGGGTCAACAGCGTCCCCGGCCCGAGCGCCCGAGCGCCCGCAGCGATGTCCGCGCCGGCGACCATCACGTGATCGCCTGGCGCGACGGCGGTGCGGAACGCGATCCGATCCGCGCCGTTTTCACCCTCAGCCGCCACGTCGGTTCGTTCGACCATCACCACGGCGTCGGCCCCATCGGGCATCACCGCGCCCGTCGACACCTCGGCGCAGGTTCCGGACTCGACGGTCAAGTCGGGTTCTTCGCCGGCGTGGACCGTCCCGATCAGATCGAGTTCGGCCGGGTCCGCCTCGTCTGCGCCGAACGTATCCCGCGCCCGTACCGCGTACCCGTCCATCGAGGCCCGATCGAACCCGGGGACATCCCTCTCGGCGTCGATACGCTCTGCGAGCACGCGACCACGGGCATTCCGCAGCGCGACACGCTCCGGTTCTGGGGTGAGATCCAGCGACGCAATCGCCTCCCGAGCCGCCGCTGGCTCTGCGAGGTCGCGGAACTGCTTTCGGTCGCTCATTCGATCGCCTCCCAGAGTTCGACATCGACCGTCTCGCCCGCATCGAGTCCCTCGACCGATTCCGGGACGACGACCCAGCCGTCGGCGAGCGCAACGCTGGAGAGTACGCCCGAGCCGCTCGCCCGTGTCGGGGTCGCAACGAACGGCGGCTCCTCCTCGTCTTCCGTCGGGGTCTCTGTGAGCCGCACTCGCGCGAACGTCCGCGTCCCGGGCTCGCTCGCGACCTTCCGGTCCAGTCGTGCGCGGCGAGTCGGGAAGCGGTCCGCGTTCGCGCCGGCCGTCCGCTTCTGTGTCGGCCGGAGGAACTGAACCGCGTTGACGATACACGCCACCGGATACCCGGGAAGCGAGAGAACCGGCGTCCCCTCGACCTGCCCGAGACACACCGGGTGGCCGGGTTTGAGCGCGACCCCGTGGACGAGCACCTCACCCAATCCGTCGACGACCTCCGGGAGGAGGTCCCGCTCGCCCACGGAGGAGCCTCCCGTGGTGACGACCACGTCGGCGTCGAGGTCGCGCTCGATCGCGTCCGTGAGCGCCGATTCGTCGTCTGTGACGATGTCGCGGTACCGGGCGTCGCCGCCCCACCGCTCGACAAGCCGTGAGACGGTGAGTCCGTTGGTTTCGATCACTTCCCCGGGTTCCGGGTCCGACTGGACGAGCTCCTCGCCGGTCGGGATCACGGCAACCGTCGGGCGGTCGGCGACTTCCACGGTGTCAAGCCCGACCGATTTGAGCAGGCCGAGATCGGAGGGACGGAGCGTCTCACCGGCATCGTAGAGCCGCTGTCCCTCCGAGACATCCTCGCCTGCGAAACCGACGTTTTCACCCGACGCAACGGCGTCGAACGCCTCAACCTCGTCGCCCACCTCCTCGACGCGCTCGATCATCACGACGGCATCGGCCCCGTTCGGAAGCGCGCTCCCCGTGTGGACTCGGACAGCCTCGCCCGGGGCGACGGACTCCGACGCGGCCCGCAGTACCGTCGGAGACCGGTCAGACGCGCCGAACGTGTCCTCGGCACGGACGGCGTACCCGTCCATCGCGGCGCGGTCGTACCCCGGGACCGGTACCGGAGCGTCGACTGCCTCGGCAAGAACACGTCCGTCGGCCTCACGTAGCGGGACGGTTTCCGTCCGGCCATGTGGGTCGACCGCGTCGAGCAGCGTCTCCAGTGCCGCCTCGACACGGGTCCGTCGTTTGAACCCCGTTTCACGTCTGTCGTGGCTCATATCGACTCGTTTCGCCTCCGCGTGGAAAAACCCCGCACCCCGGCCGTGTGACAGCCCATGTCGGCGCGGACCGCTATCGAAGCCACGAGAGGGTGCGCCGGACTCGACGGAGCCCCTGTGCGATACCGACGCGCGCAATCGACCCCATCTCGCGGGCACCACGGATCGCGCTCCGCCTGGCTCGCTGCGTCCCAGATCGTGCGTAGTAGCCGGACTTTCGGACCGCGGCGACGACGTAGTGTCGCGCCGCCATCGAGATCGGGGCACGCTTTCCGCTCACCGATGTCGTTCCTTCGCGTATCGCCGCGAGCACGTCGTCTGCGGTGACATCATCGACGTGCTCTCGCCCCTCGATCGTCAACTCGGTGAACGCCCGGCCGACGTAGTTTAGGGTGTGAGCGTCGCTGGCAGCGACCCCGGGGTATCCGTGTTTCTCTGCGAACCGCCGAGCTCGACGGTTGTGATAGCCGGTGAACAGCCACGCGTTGAACACCTCGATGGCGTCGACCTCGTCGGCGCGACCGGCTTCGTGGCCCATTCGACCGACTCCACCACCCCCTCGATTGCGGCCGTCGGCCGTGAGGGTCACTTTGGCGTCGACACCCGTCTCTCCCGCCGATTCGCTATTGGGGACCGGAACGTGTCGTCGTCGGACGCCGTGACGGGAGCGCTGGAACGGGTGTGGGACGACCGCGATACCGCCGTGGTCGTGGATCCACCTGATGGTCTCGGCGTAGGACGCCCGCCGCGGAGGCATCCGCTCGACACCGAGCGCGAGGAGGTGTCCGTGTGCGGTCGACACCTCGACGCCGGGGATCCCGATAAGTCCGTAGTCGGCGGCGAGCTTCGCGGCCCGAACCGATCCCCCGGTCGTGTCGTGGTCGGTGATCACGACTGCGTCGAGGCCGATGTCCGCGGCGTGTTCCAGTATTAGCTCCACCGGCTCGCGGCCGTCGTAGCTCGCCTCGGAGTGGACGTGCGGGTCGATCCGAACCGTAACGCGTGACACGACGGGTGGTACGCGACCGACCGTATATAAGTGCGCGATGCAGGTCCGCTTCGCGGTCCTGCGGGTTCTCCCCGCCGATTCGACTCACCTGACGTACGACAGGATCCGATCGAGCAGCGAGCGCTCCTCGGCCTCGGCTGCCTCCTCCGCCCGCTGCTGCTCACGGAGCTCTCGTAGCGCGGCGGCTTGGTCATCGGTCCCCTCACCGCTCGCGGTGTTCGTCTCCCCTCCTTGCAGCCCTTTTAATTGGGAGACGGCGTCGTTGACGGTTCCGGACGTGGTTCGGGTTTCAGTCGCCGACCCCGAGAGCGTTTGCGTGTCGATATCTGCCTCGTCGACCGCTGTCGTGTCCAGCTCCAGCCGTCGACCCTCGCCGCGCTGGACCCCGCCCCAGGTCAGCTCCGCGTCGTCGAGTTCGCGCTCGATATCGGCACGAACCTCGGCGTCGGTGACGGTCTCGGCGTCCTGCTCTTCTGCTGCTGTGTCGGCCGCGCTCCCGGCGGCTGTGCCGGCCGCCTGCTCGACGCGGTGGGCGACGAGCGCGGCTCCCGTTGCTCCGATGACTCCAACGAGGCCGACGCTGTAGAGGGCGACGCCCTGCGCGCTGTAGTCCGGCGGATTCGTGACGTTCCAGGCGTGCGGATACGCCCACACGAACAGCCCGACCGCGGCGAGACAGACCACCGACCCGGCAGCACCCAGATACAGCATCCGGAGATCAACCGGAAGGAGGACCACGGTGCCGAGAAGCAGTGCGGGAAGCCCGAGGGCAGCGGCGACTGACGCGACCTGCCGAACCGCGTACATCGACTCCGAGTTTGGCGGCAGCGTCGCGCTGTAGAGGAACACCGCAACGCCGACCAAGCCCAGTCCGAGGCCGGCAAAAAAGAGACCGAAGCCGGCGTACACGTCGACGGTCCGGTCCGGGTCTCCGATGTACTGCCGATAGTACTCCAAGAGAGCGTTCGTCTCGTTCGGCTCGCTCGACTCGCTCATGTATCGACCGTCCGTGCCAACTCTATTGATTGTTGTCCCCGCAGCGTTTGGCTGCGACCGAGCTGGGGCCGTCGACACGAACGGCCACCTGACATCCTCCCACGGCTTCAGCCGTGGGGTTCCCGACCACAGGCCGGGCAGTCCACGGCGGGAGGTTCCCCACT
>CAYRWH010000097.1:0-6508 GCA_964427935.1 uncultured Halobellus sp.
CATATGTGTGTTCCCGATGGGGAACCGACCGACGACGACTACGACGACATGGAGCGGTTCTTCGACGCGGAGCTCCGCGCAATCGCTGCCCACGTCCTGCTACCGGTCGGCGCCCGCGCAACCGAACACGTTCTCGAATCGTACACCGCACGGGCGTGGAAGACCGAGGTGGACATGGACGCGCTTCACGCCGACGAACTGCTCGGCTCCGGCTGGCTCGTCGTTCCGATAAAGGATCCCGCGAGTTGGGTCGACGACGACGCGGAGCGGTTGGTAACCGCGCTCCACGAACTCCGATCGACTGACTTCCGGCGCGAGAGCGACCTCGGCCGGTTCATTGCCGGAAGCGACCCCTATCTCGTTCGGTGATCCAGCGGTCGTCGAACCGAACCTCCAGTCGATTCCGAGTCGGACGAGCCCCCGTCGATTCGGGTCTCGATGAACTCCTGCCGATTCGAGGCGCGGTCAAAAACCGTCGAATTCCAGCGACCCGACCACAGCATATCTTTACGATCGGCCCCACCTTCGATCATATATTCGACGTTCGTCTCGATAACGTCCGATCGGAGAGGTTATATTTGTCACTACTCAGTGGATTTTATACGATACCGGCCTATTGGTAGGTAGACGCCCCGATCGAACGGGCGTCGGCCGCAGGACTGGTACTCCAACGCGGCAGCTTGGTCAGTTTCGGCCCTCACGGGCCGATTTTCTCGTTCTCCAAGAGCAACAGTACACCCCGCGGCGCGGACTACGTCGTGAGCAGCGACTCGATGTACTGGCCGACGTGGTCGTCCATTCGTCGTTTGAACCCGTTTTGTCGTGCGAGGCGATCGATCTCCCGGGCGACGTACGTGCCGTACTGGACGGCCTTTTTATCCGCGCTCCACACCGACTCCGGCAGGCGTTCGGCCGCGGTCCGACGAAGCGCGATCTTCCGTTCCGCTGACGTAGCGAGGAGAGACCCCGGGAGCCGGAGCGCAGCGTCGACGACGCGGTCGTCCAACAGCGGCGCGACGGGCTCGACTCCGGCGGCACGCAGCGCGAGGACATCGCGTTCGAGCTGGGCGGGCAGCGTACGAACGGTTTCGGTTCGTGCGCCCCGAACAGTGTCTGCGTCAACCCGCTGATCCGCAGCCGGCTCGACCACTTTGCTGTACCCGCCGAACAGCTCGTCGGCTCCTTGCCCGACCGCGAGCCGGTCGATCCCGTCAGCCGCGGCCGCTTCCGCTGTCAGGTACAGCGGAACGGCGATATTCAGGTCCATTGGGTTTCGGCGGCCCGTCGCGGCCGCAATCTCGGGAATGACCCGACGGAGGTCGTCGTGTGTGATCTCGACGACGCGGAGGTCGAGGGCCATCGCGTCCGCAGCCGCACGCGCGGCAGAGAGGTCGTGACACCCTTCGAATCCGGCGACGTAACACGGCGCGTTCGGGACCGCACTGGCGACGAGTCCGGAGTCAACGCCGCCGGAGAAAGCGACCGCGAGTCGCCCATCAGCGTCTCCGCTGTGCTCGGCGGTATCGCCGCTTGAGTCGGTGCGATCGGCGTTCGATCCGGCACCGAAGTGAAGGTCTGTCAGCGCTTTGTCGATAGCGTCGTCAACGGCAGCCTGCGCAGCCTCCGGGCCGGCGGGCTCCGTCGTTGGGAGCGACCAGATCCGCCGGCTCCGCCGACCATTTTTAGGATCGGTGCCCGCGTCAGCAACGACTGAGCCGGCCGGAACAGCCACTGGATCGTCGAGTGCCGTCGGGTCGAATCCCCATGCGACGGAGCAGATTGGGCGGTTGGCGTTGCGCTCGACAAACAGCGGCTGTCGACCGAGGACATCACGGACGAGTACCGGCCCGGATCGCTCCGGCGGGTCGGCAAGGAGTCCGGCGAACCCGCTCGTACCGGGGAGCGGGTCGCGCGTCCGCATCGCGTCGGCGACGACCCCGGGAGAGGCACCACGGAGTCGGGTGTCCGGTCCATCGTGGTTGCCGCCGTCACCGCGCTCGTTTTTCACGTCTCCACACCTCGGTCACCGAAGTCCGTCGATCGTCCGGAGCGCACGGCGCTTCGCTCCGCCGGCAAACTGTCGGATCGAGACGCGCCACGGCGTCCGTTTGCCTACGACGCTGGTCCGGCCGTCGGCGATCGCGGAGAGGATCGCCTCGGCGGAGCGCTCGTCTGCGCCGACCTCGGTGACAGCTTGGCCGACCATCTCGGAGATATGTGCGTCGCTGCCGGCGGTCATCGGAAGGTTGCGTCGGATGGCAAACTTCTCCGCTTGCCGGTTCGAGCGTCCAGTGAACAGCCGGGAGTTGTACACCTCGATGGCGTCGGCGCTCGCGAGTTGCTCGTTCGAGATGTGCGCGGCAACGCCGTGTCGCGACTTCTGGAACGGATGCGGAATCACGGCGATTCCGCCCTGATCGCGGATCCGATCGAGCGTCTCGTCGAAGGGGAGTCCCGGTTCGACGACCTCGTCGATGCCGAACGCAAGCACGTGGCCGGCCGCACAGGTCACTTCCATGCCGACGATACCGACGAGCCCGTAGTCGGGAGCCAGCTCGGCGGCTTCGATGCTGGCGTCGATCTCGTCGTGGTCCGTGACGGCGAGCGCGTCGAGCCCGACCGCGGCCGCCTGCTCTAGGAGGAGCTCAACCGGGTCACGTCCGTCGTGAGACAGCGCGGAGTGAGTATGCAACTCGACCGATAGCACGGTCGTCCGTTAACGGCTAGCGGTAAAAAGCGACCCGGTACGACACGCGAACGTGGGCGAAGATTGATACGATCTGTCGGTGAACCGGTGGGTATGGTTTCCCGCGATACAAAAGTCCACCTCGCAACCGTCGGGATCACCCTCTTGATCCTTTTAAGCGTCGAGTACGTCGGACTGCTGCCGGCGTCTGGGGCCACGATAGGGGTCGTCGCCCTGGTTTCGTACGGCGCGATATTCGGCGGCGCACACCTCTACCTCGCGATCCGCGGCGATGACGGGATGGTGTCGGCGGCGTCACGGTGGCGCTACGTCGCGACCCTCGCCGTCGTGTTGGTGGCAGGGGCCATCTACGTCGTCGCCGGCGGCGTCGCCGTCGGTCCAGTCACCGTCGGAACGGTCGCACTTGCCGTCGCTGGGATTGCGGCGGCCGCGTACCTCGTGACCGAGTCGATCGACGCGTACCGCGCGAGCAGTGCGTGAACGGTCCTGGCGCCGAACCGCCGGTATGTGAGCAGACGCGCGCCGTGGGGGTCAGGATCACGCCGCGAGCCAGCCGGAGACGAGGACGTAGCCGCCGACGAACACCAAGACGGTCGGAACGATCCACCGGTCTATCCACGCCGGGTGGTCGGTGTCGCCGGCGAGACGAGCCCCGCCGAGCGCAACGAGGAACAGGATGGCGGCAGCAAGCAGGTAGACGGCAACCACGACGAGACGCTCTGTTGGATTCAACCCGGCGAAAAAGGGGACGTACACCGCCAGATTCTCTCCGTTCAGACCGATAGCGGTGACGGAAACCACCCCTATCCGTCCCCGGCGGTTCAGCCGCGTTCTCCCCGTCGTCGAGGCCGGAGTGCTCGCTTTCGGTCGCCGCCGCGTCAGTCCCCAGAGTCCGATCCCGAGCGGGACGACACCCAAGAGAAACGCACCGTCCTGTAGCAGCTCGGCTGCGAGGAGACCGCCGGTAACGGCACCCACTAGGCCGACGACGACGCCGACCGTGTAGCCGGTCAGCACGTCTATGGTCGCGTACGTGTCGTCGAGACAGAAGGCGATCGTCACGAGCAGCGTGTCGAGGTTCGTCAGGACGAACAACCCGACTGCGACGGCGAGGATCGACTCCACGGGTGTACGGTACACGGGCGGAAGCAAAACGGTTCGGACGCCCGCGACCAGACAAGAACACGCTTAAGAGGGGTGACGGCGAGATAATCGATGGGAACAGCACAGCTGCGGATCCGACGCGCCGGGGTCTGTTCGCCCACGGCTTGGGAACGTAGCAGTGCACCGTCGTCTCCGACGGCGCGACCACGCCGGCCCGCAACGCGCGGGCCGACAGTCCGGGAGCCGCTCGTCCGACGAGCGCCCCGAAGGTCGCGTCGCGCGGCGGCGCGGTCACGTCTCGCGGTTGTGCCGTTCCAATTTCACACAATGGCACGAATGCACACGCGCCGTCGCGGTTCGTCCGGTTCGGACAAGCCGGCGACGGACGAGAACCCGGAGTGGAGCGACGTCGACGCCGAGGACATCGAGTCCCGCGTCGTCGAACTGGCGGAACAGGGTCACGACCCCAGCGTCATCGGACTCAAACTCCGTGACGAGGGCGTCAAAGGCACCCCGATCCCGGACGTCAAGCTGGCGACCGGCAAGAAAGTCACCGAGATCTTAGCGGAGCACGACGCCCGCAAAGAGATCCCGGAAGACCTCCGTAACCTGCTCGCCCGTGCGGTTCGCCTGCGCGAGCACATGGCCGAGAACGGGCAGGACTACCAGAACAAGCGCGCGCTACAGAACACGGAATCGAAGATCCGTCGCCTGGTGAACTACTACCGCGGCGACGAACTCGACGAGGAGTTCACGTACACCTACGAGAACGCCGTCGAGCTGCTGAACGACTAACCGATAGCTCAATACGCCACTCGTGACCGAAACCGCCACCGCCACGCCCACACCAGACGCGCTCGCCAGCGTCCTCGCTAACGCGCCGTTCGTTCGGCTCGTTGCGACCGACGACGGCGATGCGGTCGCGGCCGCAGGAACGCTGGCCGGAGCGCTCCGTGAGCGTGCGGTGCCGTTTCAGGCACGAGTCTCGCGTGACCCACACCCCGACGCGGGCGAAGACGAGGTCGCGGTGACGGTCGGCACAGACGCCGGCCCCCACTCGATCCCGGCAACGAGTCGCCCGGCGAGCACGACCGCATTCGCGGTCGCCCGCGAACTGGGCGTCGAGGCCGATCCAGTTGTCACGCTTGCGGGCGGCGTCGCTGCGGGGTCAGTACCCGGCACCGACGGCACGGGGGACGCGCTCGAAGCGGCCGAACGCGCCGGCTCGGTGGCAAGACGTCCCGGCCTGGCGATCCCGTGTGCGGACCTCGCGGACGGGCTCGCCGCCTCGACGCTCCTTCGAACGCCGTACTCCGGCGATCCGGAGGCGGCGCGGGCAACGCTCGCGGAACTCGATCTCCCGAGCGCGCTCGACGACGACGCACACCGGCGACTCGCATCGCTGGTCGCCGTCGACGTCGCCGCCGCGGAGGGAGCAAGCGATCGGGCACCCGCGGGGGTTGAGCGCGCGCTCCGGCCGTACGCAATCGGCGAGTCGGCGGCTGCCCCGTTCGAGACGGTCGGCGGCTACGCCGACGTGCTCGACGCGCTCGCGCGCGAGGAGCCGGGGACCGGCATCGCGCTGGCGCTCTCGGACGATCCCGGAGACGGGCTTGTGACTGCCGCCCGCGACACGTGGCGCGAGCACGGGCTCGCGACACACCGCGCACTCGACACGGCGACCACGAGCCGATACGACGGCTGTCTCGTTGTTCGCGTCGATGCGCCCCCGTCGACACTCCCCACGATTGCCCGGATCACCCGGGACTTCCGGTCGCCGGAGCCGGTCGTGGCCGTTCTCGACGAGTCGTCGGACCGGGTCGCGGCGGCCGCAACCGAGCCGACGGGGCTCGGCGATATCTGCCGGTCGGTCGCCGCCGAACTCGGCGGTGACGGCTGGGGAACGGACGATTGCGGCGGGATCGAACCGAACGCGGACCCGACGGACGCCCTCGCGGCGCTCCGGGAGGCGCTATGAGCGAGGACCGGAACGGAACGGCGTCGACCGCCGACGAGCGGTCAGCGCCGACACGAACAGCGACGATCCGAACGATCCACGCAGACGCGGCGGTCGTCGCAGCCGCGCTTGCGCCCGACAACACCGAATCGATGTCGGTCAGCGTCGACGGCGACGCGATAGCGGCGCGGATCGAGCGACCCACGATCGGGGGACTCCGGTCGACGGTCGACGACTACGTCGTGAACCTGCGGGTCGCAGACCGGATGGTAGCGAGCGCGGACGGGGTCTTGAAACCGACGGCAAGCGCGAACACAGACGACACCACGAACACCGACGACACAACGAACACAGACGACACCGCGAACACCGACGACACCACGAACACCAACACATGAGCGAACGATCAGTATCCAAGAGCAGAGGACAGAAGCGCTGGTACGACGTACTGGCACCCGAACAGTTCGACCGACAGACGCTCGGCGAGACGCTCGCCGAGGAGCCCGACCAAGTAGTCGGTCGAACGATCACGACCACGCTGGGCGAACTCACCGGCGACTCGGGCGCGAACAACACGAAGCTCACGTTCAAAATCACGGACGTGGGCAGCGACACGGCCTACACCGAGTTCATCAAGTACGAGCTCACGCGGGATTACCTGCGCTCGCTCGTCCGCCGCGGTGCGTCGAAGGTCGAGGCGTCGATCACGGTCGTAACGACCGACGACTACCGGATCCGCG
>CAYRWH010000098.1:0-6458 GCA_964427935.1 uncultured Halobellus sp.
CGACGCCGACGGCGGCGTCCTCGTGGCCGGCGAGAACTACGGTCAGGGCTCCTCACGTGAACACGCTGCTCTCTGTCCGATGTTCCTCGGCATCGAGGCGGTGTTCGCACAGAGCTTCGCTCGTATTCACAAGGCGAACCTGTTCAACTTCGGCATCGTCCCGCTCGCTATCGACGCGGAGACGTACGAGAAGATCGATCAGGGCGACGACATCCAGATTGTCGACGACGTGCCCGCTGGCGTCCGCTCGGGCCAGGAAGAGTTCACCGTTAGCGTCAACGACGAGTGGGAGTTCACTGCCGAACTCGACGCCTCCGAACGCGAGCGCGACATCCTCGCGGCCGGCGGCAAGCTCTCGTGGGTCAAACAGCAGCACGACGGCGGCTCCGGTGCGGCACCCGCCGACGACTGAGCGACTCCCGAAGCTGATTCTCGTTTTTTGCTGGCATCACTAGCAAGTCCAGCGAAAATAATCAGATGTGATAATCTACGGACAACCAATATATAACGACCGACATTTGGATCGGTCATACATGTCCGTTGGTCGCTTGATACGAACCGCGACGGGCCGGACCCGAGGAACCGTCACTCATCCCCGTTCGGCGTCGGTTTGTGCCGCCGATCTGAGACACGGATTGTGTTCAGTTCCCTCGGCCGAGAGGCGGTGATCACGGATGCGGATACCCTGCTTTTCCGAGCTATCGGTCCGTCCGAAGCTGATCGTTGCGTTCGTCGCGGTCGCGCTGCTTGTCGTCGCAACCGGGCTCGTTGGCGCCTACGGGATCGCGAGCGTCAACGATGGCGCGGACGAGGTCGCACAAGAGGGTGAAACCCGCTACGCAGTAACGCTTCTTGCGGCCGGAATGGAGCAGAAGCACAACGCCGTTCGTGCTCACCTCCTCGGAGATCCGGAGGCCGGCGACGAGTGGGATGAGGGAACCGAGGAGGTAGACGAGGCGATGGCTATTCTCGAACAAGCGGACCTCGATGAAGACCAACAGGAACTGTTCGAGGAGATCAAAACACAGGAAGAAGAGTTTAACAGTCACCGCAACTCTCTCATGATTGCGTTTGGGAACAATGACGTTGAATCGGCCGAAGAGCGGGCCGAGGAGATTGACGAGATCGAATCTGAGTTGGAAGACAACGTCGACGCGTTAGCGGCTTCAGCCGACTCGAACACCGAGACAGCGTTCGCCGATATGGAGACCATAACGCTACTTTCGATGCTACTACTCGGCGGGATCGGACTCGGGGCGGTCGCCGTCGCCGTCGGACTCGGGTTCGTGTTGTCGAACCGACTCGTCCCACCGATAACGCAGCTCTCGCGGGCGGCAGAGTCGATATCGAAGGGAGAACTGGATGTCGACCTCGCGGAGCGTCACGCGGACGACGAGCTATCGGAGATGACCGATTCGTTCCGCGAAATGTACGCTAACATCGACGGGGTGTTCGGCGAAATAGAGACCGCCGGTGACCGGCTCTCTACCGGGCATCCAGCCGTAGAACTGGACACCGATTACCCCGGTCGGTACGGCGAGATCACGACAGAACTCGACACGGGCCTCGACTCGTTATCAGAGAGCTTCGATGCGATCGGTGCCGTTGCGGCGGATCTTGAACGTCGCCGGCTCGACACAACTATCGACGTCGATAGACCGGGCCGCTACGGAGAGGCACTTGCCGATCTCCAGACGGGTATCGACCAGATGAACGAGAGCGTTCGGTCGGTGCGGACGGCCGCGGACGAACTGTCCGAATCGACGGGAGAACTGACTGCCGGCACGACGGAAATCGAGTCCGCGAGCAGAGATGTCGCGGAGTCGGTCGAAGAAATCGCGGCGAGCGCGGACGACCAACGCGAGCAGCTCCAACAGGTATCCAACGAAATGAACGACATGTCTGCGACCGTCGAGGAAGTCGCGTCCTCGACCGACAGCGTTGCCGGCACGGCCGCAACCGCGACCGAACGCGCACAGACTGGACAGGCGTACGCCGAGCAGGCGACCGACGAGATAGCGGCGATCCGGGATCGTACCGAGGCGTCCGCCGAGGAAATCCAGCGGCTCGACGAGGAGATGGCACGGATCGGCGAGATAGTCGAAATGATCGCGGAGATTGCCGAGCAGACGAACCTCCTCGCGGTGAACGCGTCCATCGAGGCGGCACAGGCCGATGCCTCCGGCGACGGGTTCGCTGTCGTCGCGGACGAAATAAAAGCCCTCGCCGAGGAGGCCGCCGAGGCGACTGACGAGATCGAACGTCGGATCGACGAGGTACAGTCCCGGACAGCCGATGCTGTCGACGAGATGGACGCGACGACCGACCGCGTCGACGACGGCGCCGAGACGATCACGAACGCAATCGAGACGTTTGACGAGATTGCGGCCACTATCGAGGAGGCGGAGTCCGGGATCCGCGAGATCAGTGAGGCCACCGACGATCAGGCCGCCTCCACCGAAGAGGTCGTCGCCATGGCCGACGAGGTGGCGTCGCTGAGCGAACGAACGGCTCGCGAGGCAGGGGATGTCTCTGCGGCGACAGAACAGCAGACCGCCTCGCTTACCGAGATCACGGAGTCGATCGAGTCGGTCTCGGAACTGGCCGCCGACCTCGACGACCGGATGGCGGCATTCGAACTCACGTCGACGACAGATGCGCCGGACGCGTCCGAGACGACTGGAACGGGACCTGCTGAAGGCATCGCGGACGACTGACAGGGCCGGTGGCGCCTGGATGCCGAATCGGGAGTTGCCGGTAGGCTTTTGATCGTTGCGACCCGAGTACTGTCGACGCGAATGTCACAGTCACGCACCCGCTCCGCGTACACCCCTCACGGCGATGTGGAGTACGAGGTCGTCGTCTGCGCCAGCTGTGGCGAGGAGGTGGTCCCCGCAGAGGCGGTTCCCGTCGGAATCGGCACAGAATCGTACACCTGTGGTGGGCTCCCCATCTGTCGAGAAACCCATCAGCGTCCCCACGAGACCCACGCACTCTGTGAGTACTGTGCGGAGGCTACGCTCGGATACACCCGCGGACCGGACGGCGTTGCCGACCGCGTGGCGGAGTTTTCGGAGGAGACCTCCGCCGTCGGCGTCGGGCTCTGGCTCGGGGTCGTTGGGGGAGTTGCGCTCTCAGTCGGTCTGCTGATCGTCCAACTGCTCGTCGGTATACTATAAATCCGCACTGAAAAACGCTGGACCGACTCCGGTAGCTTAAAACCCCGCGCTAGCGGGCCGCGGCGGCGACGCGCTCGCGCTCCTCCTTCTGTGCGATAGAGTAGGAGCGGTCGGCATCGTAGTCAGCAGCCGTAATGAGCTCGTTTGCGAGCGCCTCAGCGGCGGACGTCGTCGACTTGTACGTCGCGTTGGCGACACCGTCAGAGATGAACAGTAGCGCCTGATCGACTCGGCGCTGGGGCGCCACGTCGACCGCCTTCGGAACGGAAATACCGCCGTACTTCAGGCGGACCGTCTCTTCGCGGGGCGCGGCGTTCTCGACGGCCGTCACGAGGATCTGGACTGGGTTCTCTTCGGTCCGCTCGTGAACAATGTCGAAGGCGTCACGGACGATCCGCGTCGACTGTTGTTTTTTGCCGGTGTTCTCCTCGCTTTGCATCAGACGGTTGATTAGCCGCTCGACTAAGGAGATTTCCGACTTCTTGAACTGTTTCGATGCGTGACGACCCATCGTGTGCGCGATCGGCGTCACCGTCATGTAGCGTTTCGTCGATGGATCCGCGTAGGCGATCTCGGTGACATCCCAGACGCCGAACAGCTTGGCGTTCTCGTTTGCCGCCTCGCTCGCGGCGGGCGCGTCCGGATCGGGTTCGTCGGCGGCGACATCCTCCTCGGACGCCACCTCGGCCTCTTCCCCGCTCATCGGACCGGCTTCTCCGCGTTTCCGCGTACCAGTTCGATCATCGACACACCGTTGACCTTCTCAACCTTGTAATTAACACCTGAGAGGTCGCCCATTGCGCGGCCCTTTGCCCCGCCGATCCCGGCGATCGTGACCTCGTCGTGTTCGTCGATGAACGAGATAGCGCCGTCACCGGGACAGAACGCGGTGACCTGCTTCCCGTTTTTGATGAGCTGAACCCGGACACACTTTCGGATCGCCGAGTTCGGTTGTTTCGCCTCGATACCGACCTTCTCGAGGACGATCCCGCGAGCCTGCGGGGCACCCTCGAGCGGGTCGGACTTCTTCTTGAGCCCGCGCTCTCTCCGAGCGTACTCGGAGTCGGACCAGCGACGCTTCTGCCGGTCCTGTTTGAGCTTACGGGCGGCATATTTGCCGTTCGCCATCGTACATTTGTTTCTAAACGGAGCTACTTAAGCGTCGTCTTTCTACCCCGAGAAACGGACGCAGATCGTTCTATCACCCCCTCTCCGTGGATCTGAGGCCGTTTCACTGCCCGAAAACGACGGTTGTAGATCGGGTTTGAGTCGGTAAGCGGTGACGAGAACCCGTCGTTTACCGAGAACACGGCTCGGTCGACACCTGCCATCCACGGCGGCGAGGCCGAGCGTACCGTGGCACTAGGGTGTCCGATTACGTCAGCTGTACGTCGTCGATATCGTAGTGGCGCTTCGCCAGTGTCCGTGCCGTTTCGATGTTTTGCCCCTCCGCGCCGATCGCGACGCCGCGGTCGGGTTCGGGCACCTCGACGTACGCGACCCGATCGTTCTGCTCGGAGACGGTCACCGCGTTGACCGCGGCGGGCGCGAGCGCGCTCGCAACGAACGCCTCTGGAGTGTCCGCGTCCTCGACGAGGTCCACGGACTTACCGAGCCGTCGTTCGGCCTCCTCGACTGTTTCGCCCGCCTGTCCGATCGCTGCCGCCATCTCTCCGGCCGGAACGAGGAAGACGAGCCGGTCTTCCTCGACGAGACAGTCCTTCGGTGCGACCCCGGTCAGCTCGTCGAACCGACCAATGTACTGTCGCGCCCGGTCGGAGAGTTCGACGCGCATCAGTCGACTCGGTCGGTCGGACTGCCGCCGTCAGTGGCCGCGTCGTCGTCGGTACGACCACCGTCGCTCACGACGCGTGACCCCATCCGGAGGTCGACGTCGCCGGTTCCGATCGAGATCGGCTTGCCGGCGATGACGTTCTCGATGACGCCGTCGAGCTCGTCGTACTCGCCGTGAACCGCGGCATCAAGCAGGTGATTTACCGTCACCTCGAACGCCGCGCGGGCGAGCACGGAGTCCTTCGAGCCGGAGATCCCGTGTCGACCGATCGAATCGATCTCGCCGTTGTTCGTCATGATGTCAGCTACGAGCATGAGATGACGGACGTTCACGTCGTCGAGCCCCTGCTCTTCGAGCGTGTTTTTCGTCTCGTCGATGATCGTCTCGCGAGCCGCCTCAACGCCGAGATTACGGTAGATCTCGTGGATGTTGTTACACGTCGTGCGCGAGGCATCGACGCCTTCGATCTCAAGGGCGTCTCCGAAGGCAGATCCCTCGGTGTAGAGGACGAACTCCTCGCCCTCCTCAAGCTGTTCTTTTCGAATGACGACGCGCTCGACTTCCTCGATTCCCTTAAATACGATCTCCCGGAGTCGCTCGACGAGCTGGAGCAGCTCGCGGTAGCTCGGCTCGTTGGGACCGAACTCAATGACGGTCCCCGCCTGTCGGGTGTCGACGCCGAGCGCGTCCTCGATCGTCTCCGCGATGATCTCGGCGACCTCCGTCGGGTCGGAGTGGGTCGGCCACCGCTCCAACAGCGTGTCGTCGTTGAGGTCGATCCGAACGAGCATGTCCGCGACGTTTGTCGAGACATCCCCCAACGCGAGAATCCGCGTCGACTCGATCGACCAGACGACCTCGTGGGCCTTCTCGCGGTCCGTCGCGTACTCGCCCTCGAGATGGACCGTCATCATCGGCGTGTCCGGAGTCTTCCGGGCGTCCACGAGTTCGATGAGCCGTGGCAGCCCCTGCGTGACGTCGATTTCTGCAACGCCGGCGTAGTGGAAGGTGTTCATCGTCATCTGGGTTCCCGGCTCACCGATCGACTGCGCCGAGACCGTCCCCACGGGCTCTAGCGGGTCGACGCGGGTCTCCATGTATCGGTTCTCAACGCCGGTCGCGATGTCCGTTGCCTGTTCGATCGTGACACCGCCGTGTTCCTCCGCCTTCCGCTCGATTGTATCGTACACTTCCGTTTTCAGCCGGGAGGGGAGCTCCGTCGACTCCACCACGGCCTCCATGTCGTCGGTAACGTGTTCGTACTCAGTCATCGGATTCCACCTCCAGACCGCCGGCCTTGTTCAGGCCGGGTCCGGCGTGCTCCGAGAGGTTTGTCGGCGGCGCGCGCTCGCCGAGGAACCGCTCCTTCTCCTCGGCGGAGTCGAACTCCGCCTGCAGGACGCGGTCGGCGATGCCGTCGACGTCGATGCCGTCGCCCTCGCCGGAGGACACCTTCACCGGCGAGGTGCCGTCCTCGCCGAACT
>CAYRWH010000099.1:0-6436 GCA_964427935.1 uncultured Halobellus sp.
TCCTCCCACGACTGAAGTCGTGGGCTTCCCACGCCCGGTGCGCTGGTTTGGGAACTTATGTTTGCGACCCGACACGCCGATGGGAGTGCCACGCCCCCGTTACTCCTATCCTGTGAAGGATTCGGAGTTACCTGATTGTTTTACGTCGGTCTGAGTGTCCGAAGGCTTACTTTTTGATGAGGCAAACACCAACTCAACTGCCAGTTTTCGGACAGTCAACTGCGATGGGAGACCATCGCAATGACGAACGTAAATTTGGTGTGTAGACACTCAAACCTTTCGATTACAGTGTTTGAGAGTCGTCCGGCGATTCATCCCACGACTAAACTCGTGGGTTTTCTCGCCTAATTTCTATAAGCCGCTCTCGTTGAGGCGACCGGTCGAGCGTTTGTTCCCTCGTCGAGCCGATGGTTTATCACGCGGGCGCTACCTGTCACGGGTATGAGCGAGCAGGAAACGATCCACGTCGCGGATGTCAGCGAGGGGATTGGCGGCGACGCGACGGCGGAGCCGGGTTGTTCTGCTCGTGAAGTATATATAGTATAGTATGAGATCAACTCTGTGTGTACGGCATGCGTATTCACGAACGAGTGAACCGTCGACGATGACTGGAGAAACTCCTTGGCGGGAAGCGGAGCGGCTTCGATCACTGTATGTCGAAGCAGACCTCTCGACGAAAGAAATCGGTGAACAACTCGACTGTAGTCGAAAAACCGTAAAGAAATGGCTGAAAGAATACGACATCGAGAAATCCGAGCCGTGGAAGGACGAGGAGCGTCTTCGATCCCTTCGTCAACAGGGGATGAGCGAAAGCGATGTTGCGGACGAATTGGACTGTAGCCAAGGGACCGTACATAATTGGCTCCATGAGTTTGGAATCGATACGAGTCGTGTCCGGACGGAACAGCCGTGGCACGATGAAGAAACGCTCCGCGAACTGTACATCGGATCAGAACTGACGATGGAGGAGGTGTCAGCGGAACTCGACTGTAGTCGGCAGGCGGTGGAGGAGTGGATACACCGTCATGACATCGCAACCCGGTCGTATAACCCGGAGACACCGACCGAACTTCAAAACCGATCGAAACTCGAATCGATGTATCTCACGGACGGTATGAGCACGTATGCGATAGCGGAACAACTCGGATGTGCCGCCTCTACCGTTCACAACTGGTTGAACCGCCACGGGATAGAGACGCGATCAGTTGGGTCACAGTCCGGAGCGCTACACCACCGCTGGAAAGGTGGTGTGGATGAGTATTATGGTGATAATTGGGCGCGACAGAGACAAAAAGCGCTTCAGCGGGATGACCTCAAATGCCAACGGTGTGGGATATCCCAGTCGGAACACCGAAAACGAACGGACCTCGGACTTGATGTCCATCACGAAACGCCGATACGGACGTTCGAGTCTCCCGAAAACGCGAACTCGTTGGAAAACCTCGTGACCCTGTGTCGTTCGTGTCATAATACGGTCGAACCGCCAAATACGAAACAAAATGACTGACGAAGAACAACAGATATCCGTCGGGGTCGATCAGGAGTACGAAGACGACGTTTCGCTCCCGGTAGTAGAACTTCTCACCGGTCGAGGATTTATAACGGGTAAGTCCGGGTCCGGAAAAAGTAACACTGCCTCTGTCGTTGCCGAGAAGCTGCTCGATTCCGCGTTTGGACTTCTCATCGTCGACGTAGACGGCGAATATTATGGTTTAAAAGAGGAGTACGAGATCCTCCACGCTGGCGCGGACGACGAGTGCGACATCGTCGTTTCGCCCGAGCACGCCGAGAAACTCGCGACGCTCGCCTTAGAACAGAACGTGCCGATCATTCTCGACGTCTCCGGCTATCTGGAGGAGGAGACGGCCAACGAACTCCTCCTCGAAGTCGTCAAACAGCTGTTCGCGAAGGAGAAGCGACTGAAAAAGCCGTTCCTGCTCGTCATCGAGGAGTGTCACGAGTACATCCCCGAGGGCGGCGGGATGAACGAGACGGGCAAGATGCTGATAAAGGTCGGCAAACGCGGGCGGAAACACGGCCTCGGCATCGTCGGGATCAGCCAGCGGCCGGCCGACGTCAAGAAGGATTTCATCACCCAGTGTGACTGGCTCTGCTGGCACCGACTCACGTGGGACAACGATACGAAGGTCGTCGGGCGCATCCTCGGGTCGAAGTACGCGAGCGCGGTCGAGGACCTCGGCGACGGCGAGGCGTTTCTGATGACCGATTGGGACGAGTCGATCCGGCGGATCCAGTTCCACCGCAAGCGGACGTTTGACGCGGGCGCGACCCCCGGCCTCGACGACTTCGAGCGCCCCGAGCTCAAGTCCGTCTCCAGCGACCTCGTCGGAGAGCTACAGTCGATCTCCGACGAGGAGGCGCGCCGTGAGTCCGAGCTCGCTGACCTCAGACAGGAGCTCGAAAAGAAGGATCAGCGGATCCGCCAGCTCGAACGCGAGTTGGAAGAGGCACAGGATCTGAGCGACATGGCCGACCAGTTCGCACAGGCACTGCTCGGCAAGGCCGAGGCTCCCTATCGCGGGGGTGACGGGCAGTCAGTCGCATCGGCGAAACACCGGGAGCAGGCCGGGATCGACGACTACGACACGGCGGTCGCGAACACCGAGACGGCACCCGAGGACGCCGGTAACACGGACGGGGATGAGAGTGGGACCAACGAGAGCGCGGCCACCTCGACGGATGATACGGCCACCTCGACGGACGGTGCGGCCACTTCGACGGACGACGCGGACGCCGACGGCATCGCCTCCGCGGACGCCGAGGCGGAGACCGTCGAGTCGGAGGCTGCTGATCCCGCCACGGTCGACCCCGTGACACGTGCCGATGTCGCCGAGGGGGCACTCCGGTTCGACGACGCGGTCGAACTGGGCACCCGTGAGGCTGTCATCGAGGAGCTTCGCGGACGGATCGAGGCGCTGCCAGAGCTCTCCCGAGGAATGCTTCGTCACTACCGCCGGGAGGGGGTCAGCGACCCGGTCGCTGCGCACATCGACGCCGGCGGGGACGGCGACGCGGAACACGCCTACAGCCGCCATCGACCGATCCGGAAGGCGGGGCTCATCCGACACGCCGGCCGAGGCCACTACACCTACGCGGTGCCGGATCTGATCCGGGAGGCGTACGCAGACCGGCTCGACGAGCCGGCAGTCCGGGAGGCAGTTCGTGAGGTTGAGATGGCGTTCATTCCGCCCGCCGAGCGTGAGTACCCGCCAGACGCAGGCCCTGAGGCGGTCGAGGGGAGCGTCGAGGAGAGCAAACGAGACGTCGAAACCGGGGCAGAGGGCAGAGCCGGAATCGCATCCGAAACGAGCGAGAACGCCGCAGACGCCGAAACGACGCCGTACACCGGCGAGTTGAGCGAGGAGGCCCGGCGGATCGCGGAACGCGGCGTCGACGGCGACGAGTAAGAGACCGGAGCGGCTAGCCGCGGTACCAATGGTCGATCATCACCGCGACGATCAGCAGTCCCGGGCCGATACCCGCCGTGTACACGCCGAACACGAACAGGATCGCGAAGAGCGCGACCGTCGAGCCGATCTGTACGGTCGAGTCCTGCTCGCGGAACCAGTCGAGGTAGCGTCCCAACAGCGACATAGTTCACCGTGGGACGGACACGGGCTTAGTTCTCTCGGCTGACGGTCGAGAAAGCGATCGACGAGTGAGCCGAACTGGTCTTGAGGATCGTTTATAAGCGTTGGTTGAATATCGTTAGATATAGTGAGCGAGACACTACCGATCATCGCTGCTATTCTGGGGATCGGGATCGCGCTCCAAGTCGTCTCGTCACGGCTCAAAGTTCCGAGCGTTCTGTTTCTGATCTTCGTGGGCGTGTTGCTTGGCCCCGAGGGACTCGGCTTTATCAGTCTCGACACGTTCGGCGACGGGCTCGGAACGGTTGTCGGGCTCTCCGTGGCCATCATCGTCTTCGACGGTGGGTTCGACCTCAGGCGTGAGCGGTTGGTTGACGCCCCAAAATCTATTCTCCGGGTAGTGACGATCGGCGCGGCGATCATGTTCTTCGGGACGGCGCTTGCGGTACAGTTCTTTCTCACCGACGACTGGGGGCTGGCGTTTCTGATCGGGGCGCTACTAATCGCGACCGGTCCGACCGTCATCACGCCGATTCTTCAGGTGATTGACGTGCGCGAACACGTCGCCTCCACGCTGGAAGCGGAAGGTATTATCAACGATGTCACGGCCGCGATCCTCGCAATCGTCGTCTTCGAGACGCTCGTTGTCGGGGTCGGCGACACGGGCACCGTGCTGACGGGATTCCTCTCCCGATTTGTGGCCGGCATCGGCGTCGGGATGGTCGTTGCGACCGTCGTATACGTGCTGCTCGTCAGGCTGGACGCGCCGGGTGCCGACGCGGAACGCACGGTTCGGCTCGTGACGCTCGGTGGCGCGTTCGTCTCCTACGGGCTCGCGGAGTCGATCGCGCCGGAAACTGGGGTCGCAGCGGCCGCTGCCGCCGGGATCGCGCTGGGCAACGTGGACCTTCCACATCGCGAAGAGGTCGTCAAATTCGGCCGGGATCTCACCCTCGTGGCGCTCTCGTTCGTGTTCATTTCGCTGGCGGCGCTGATCGACTTCGGTGCCTTGGTGAGCCTCGGAATCGGCGGTATCGGCGTCGTCATCGCGGTGACGCTCGTGATTCGTCCGCTCGTGATGTTCCTCTCGGCGCGCGAAGCGGTGTTCACGCGGAACGAGCGGTACTTCTTGAGTTTCGTCGGGCCACGCGGAATCATTCCGGCGTCGGTTGCGACGCTGTTCGCCATCGATCTACAACAGACCGGGGCGACCGCTGAGGCACAGACGCTCGTCGGAGCCGTCTTTCTCGTGATTTTCGTCACGGTGATCCTCCAAGCGGGGCTCGCCCGCCAGATAGCGGAGTTCTTCGATGTTCAACCGATGAAAACCATCATCATCGGCGGGGGGCGGGTCGGCCGGACCCTCGCTACACGACTGGAGAAGCGGGGCGAGAACGTCGTGATCCTCGATCGGGATCCGAGCGCAGTCGAGGCGCTTCAGTCCGACGGGTTCCGCGCAAGCGTCGGTGACGGAACCAGTACCGAGACGCTTGAAGACCACGGGACAGGAGACGCAAAACTGGTCGTCGCGGCAACCGCAAACGACGACACCAACCTCCTCGTCTCCCAGCTCGCGCGAAACAAGTTCGATGTCGAGACGGTGATCGGGCGGGTGAATGACCCCGACAACGTGCCGGCGTTCGACGCGCTCGACGTGCGTGCCATCGATGTCTCCTCGGCGATGGCGTGGTCGATCGACAACGAGATCGAGCGGCCGACCCTCACCCACTGGATGAACCAACTCGGTGACGGTCACGACGCTCAAGAGGTAACGATCACCGCGGAGACGTTCGCCGGCAAGACCGTCCAACAGATGGGCTCTCGGATCCCAGAGGGCGTGTTGATCGCCGTTGTCGGACGTGGTGACGAGACGTTCGTTCCACACGGCGATACCGTCTTAGAGGCCGGTGACCGGGTGACGATCCTCGGCGACGAGGAGGATGTCGAGACAGCGATCCGCCGCGTCCACCCACACGACTGACCGTTTGATCGTCGCGGGGGAGTGTTACAGGCCCGTATCTGACCAGTAAGGCATGTCGTTGACGCCTCCGGATCCGTTATGAACGTTCGTCGAAAAGTTTCGACGTGACCCTACGTGCCAACAGGACTTAAACGTGATCTCGGGTTGTTATCGACGATGGCGATCGCCATCGGAGCGATGGTCGGATCGGGCGTGTTCATTCTACCGGGCGTTGCCTTCGTTACCGTCGACGGACCGGCGGTTGTGCTTGCCTTCCTTCTCGCCGGGGTACTGATACTCCCCGCGGCATTCAGCGCCTCCGAGATGGCGACGGCCATGCCGGAGGATGGAGGATCGTACGTCTACGTCGAACGCGGAATGGGACCGCTTTTGGGGACGATCGCCGGCGTCGGTAACTGGTTCATGCTCTCGTTTAAGGGCGCACTCGCGCTCGTCGGCGGCGTTCCGTATCTCGTGTTCGTCGCGCCGGGAATCGCCGAGTACATCATCCCCTTCGCGGTGACGCTAGCGATCTTCTTCACCGTCATCAACATCGTGAGTACAAAAAGCGCCGGTAGCCTCCAGTTCGTAATCGTCGGCGTGATGGTCCTCGTGCTCGGATACTTCATCGTCGGCGGTGTCCCCAACATCACCCCCGGACAGACGGCGGGGGCGTTTAATTTCGGTAGCGGTGGCCTGCTCGCCGCGACCGCGCTCGTGTTCATTTCCTACGCCGGCGTGATCAAGATCGCGGCGGTCGCCGAGGAGGTGAAAGACCCTGGAAAGACGATCCCGCGGGCGATGATCGGATCGCTCGTGCTCACGACCGCGCTGTACGTGGCGGTCGTCTACGTCGCGATCGGCA
>CAYRWH010000100.1:0-6427 GCA_964427935.1 uncultured Halobellus sp.
TCGGCGGCGTGACCCACAAGATCGAGGCGGCTGCGAAGGCCGGCTGTACCCGGGTCATAATCCCACAGGCGAACGAGCAGGACGTGATGATCGAGGATGAGTACGAGGATATGGTAGAGATTATTCCGGTCTCGCATATCAGCGAGGTGCTCGACATCGCGCTTGAGGGTGAAGCCGAGAAAGACTCCCTCGTCGATCGGCTCAAGTCGATCACCGGCTCCGCGCTCAAAGAACAGGGCGTTTCGAACCCCTCCAGCCCGAGCCCGCAGTAATCGCCCGCTCGACGAATGACTGACTGGGCGACGTTTGCGGTCGTGACCGTCGCTCTCACCCTTCTGCTCCTGTATTTCACCCGCCGTTCCCGACGAACACTCGATCGGGTCCGGATCGTCGACGACGCGAGCGAGTACACCGCGGACAGTGATCACGGGTCTGCCGACTGCGACACTCTCATTGGCGACGATGCTTCGGTCGACCGCGACGCACCGGCCGACTACGACACGCCGGCCGACTACGACACGCCGGCCGATCACGATACTGCTCCGGAGGAGGCACCACGAGATCCGACAGCGCGGTCGGAGCCGGCCCTCACGACGACGCTTCTGTTGGCGAACGTGACGGTGTCGCAGGCTATCGCGCTGGCGGTCCTCGTCGCGGTCGCGTGGTGGACCGCCGTCCCCGCGTCCGCGTTCGGGCTCGGAGGAGTGTCCGCGCCGTTCGTCCTCGGGTGGGGAGTTGCCGCCGGGGTCGCCCTCTACGCTGGCAATGAGGTGGCCGCGGGGCTCGGAGCGAGAGTGGGGGCGACTGCTCCGGAGCGGCTTCGGGAGGCGATGGCGCCGACCGACACGCGAGAGTGGGCGTTCCTGTTGCTGGTCGTCCTCCCGACAATAGCGCTGTTCGAGGAGGCGCTGTTCCGCGGCGCGCTGATCGGTGCGTTCGCGGTCGGATTCGGTATCGACCCGTGGCTTCTCGCGGTCGTGTCTTCGTTCGCCTTTGGTCTCGGACACGGCGCACAGGGTCGACTCGGGATCGTCGTTACCGGCGTTCTCGGGCTGGGGCTCGCGGCGCTGTTCGTATACACGGAGAGCCTGCTGGTCGTCGTCGTCGCTCACTACGTCGTCAACGCGTTGGAGTTCATCGTTCGCGAATGGTTTGCGTACGATCCGGCCGCAGCGCTGCGGTGAGTCCCAGTCATTTTAATGCGACCGCCTTCGTACTCCATTCGATGACCGGAAAGCCGAGGGTCGGCGAGTACATGACTCGTGATGTCGAGACCGTGAACCCTGACGATACCGTCTCGTCGGTCGCCAAGCGAATGGTCGAGACGACCGGCCACAAAGGGTTCCCTGTTACCGACGGGCGAACCGTGGAGGGGTTCGTTGGTGCTGGCGACCTGCTGCTCGCTGACGATCAGGCACCGGTGTTCACCGTGATGTCCACCGACCTGATAGTCGCACATCCGGAGATGAAAGTCACCGACGCCGCCCGGGTCATCCTCCGGTCCGGGATCCAGAAGCTCCCCGTCGTCGACGACGCGGACAACCTCGTCGGGATCATCTCCAACACGGATATCGTTCGCTCTCAGATAGAGCGCGCGACCCCCGGGAAAGTGGGGAAGCTGATGCGGACGCTCGAACAGATACACGGGGTCGAACTGACGGAGACCCGGCGAGAGGTCGCACTCGACGAACTGATCCCGACACAAGCGCGGGTGTACGCCGACGAACTCGAAGGCCGACAGTACGAACTCGAACGCGGGCTTGCCGAACCCCTAGTCGTCATCGACAACGGCGGCGTACTCCACCTCGCCGACGGCCATCACCGGGTGATGGCAGCCCACGAGATGGGTATTGAATCGATGGACGCGTACGTCATCGTCCCAGAAACGCCGGTCGAACTTGGCATGGCGAAGACGGCAAAAAAAGAAGGACTGGCGGCGATCAGTGACATCGAAGTCGTCGATTACGCCCGCCACCCGCTCGTCGAGACGACCAAACGGCTCCAGTAAATAGATTTTTGTAATTTGGATTGGATTTCGACGCATGGGATCTAGAATCACCACGGCGTTTTCAAGAGCGAAGTACGCGGCTGTCGGGGCGGCAGTTGGAGCGGCACTCGGTGGGATCGTGAGTCGAAGCGCAGCGAGTACGGGCGGCGCGGTCGGCGGACTCGCCGGTGCGACGCTTGCCGAGGCAAAAGCGGGTGCTGGCGGCATCTTCGCGGACGTTCGGACCGATTCGGCGGACGACTGACGCTCTCGTCAGTCGGTGCTTTCTGTTCACTCCTTTTAGCCGGCGCTTCGGGAACGTCTATACGACCGGAACGAGTAGCGGCAGCCATGACTGACCCCGACACGGAACACGACGATGTCGGCGACGGCGGCCCCAACGCCGTCCCCCCGGTTGACCCCGGTGACGCGTGGTTCGTCGGCCGCTCTGGAAGCGACGACGCCGAATCGATCCACGCGCGTATCTCCGATGGAGCAGCCGAGAAGCCACGAGAATGGCCACGCCTCGCGGTTGCGTCCGGGTTCGCTGCCGACGAGGACGCGTACTACGACCGCCTCCACGCCGCGACGGTCGGGGCGACTCGCGCGAGCGTCAGGGAACGCGAGCGTGCGGACGACCAGCAGCTCATCCACGCCGTGCGAGCGAAAGACGACTGTGAGCGTGTCGCCAACGAATTGGCTGAACGCGCCGCCGAATGGTCTGGGAGTCTCTTCGACGATGTTGACCCCGGGATCGAGGGGGCGCGCGCGGTTGCCGACCGCGAGCCGTCGGGCGAACTTGAGCGTCGGGCGATCTCGCTCTGTGACCGTGTCGCCGATCTCGCGGAGGAACGGGACGCGCTCGGCGACACCATCGACCGGATCTCGCCCGCGGTTGCGCCGAATCTGACGGAGATGGCCGGCCCGGAGCTTGCGGCCCGGCTGATCGCGCTGGCCGGCGGTCTGGAGTCGCTGGCCAAGAAACCCTCCGGCACGGTACAGGTACTCGGGGCGGAGGACGCGCTGTTCGCGCATCTGTCCGGACGTGCGCCGTCGCCGAAACACGGGATCATCTACACACACGAGTTCGTCCGCGGGACTCCGCCTGAGAACCGCGGGTCGGCCGCGCGGGCGCTTGCGGGCAAGCTAACGCTCGCGGCCCGGGTCGACCACTACTCCGGCGAACGCCGCGAGTCGATCCACGCGGACCTTCGCGACCGGATGGAGACGATCCGCGCGCGGGCGACAACCGGAGGCGACACCGATGAGTAACCCCTCGCTTCCCGATGGCGTTGAACGCCGCGAGTTCGACGGTGAGACACGGCTTGTGACCCGCGGACCCTCTGTTTACGGTGAACCCACGGACGGAGACTGGCGCGCGTGGGATCCCGAGCGCTCGAAGCTCGGCGGCATGTTCGAGATCGGGTTCGACACCGGTCTGTCGGGCGGCGAGACCGTACTGTACCTCGGCGCAGCGAGTGGGACGACCGTGAGCCACGTCGCCGACTTTGCCGGACCGACGTACGCGGTGGAGTTCGCGCCGCGTCCGGCACGGGATCTCGTTGCTGCCGCCGAACCCCGGGACCGGCTCTTTCCCCTCCTGAAGGACGCGCGGAAGCCGGATACGTACGCACACGTCGTCGAGTCGGGTGTCGACGCTATCGTCCAGGACGTAGCCACCCGTGGGCAGGCGGCTGTCGCGGTGCGGAACGCACGGTTCCTCGCGGACGACGGCCGATTGGTGCTCGCGATCAAGGCGCGAAGCGAGGACTCAACCGCCGAGCCGGAAGCGGTGTTCGAGCGATCGCTCGATCAGCTTCAGGACACCTACGAGGTGCTCGAAACCGCGCGCCTTGATCGGTTCCACGAGGACCACCTCGGAGTCGTCGCGACGCCGAAATGAGGCTCCGCCGGGATCGGACGCTCACTCCCCGTCGGTGGCTTCCGCGTCGGGATCGAACAGGTCCTCGATCCGGCAGTCGAAGTGGTCCGCGAGCGCGAACGCCAGATCGAGTGAAGGGTCGTAGCGTCCGCGCTCGATGGCGTTGATGCTCTGTCTGGTGACGCCGACCGCGGCGGCGAGGTCGGCCTGACTCTCCCCGGTTTCGGCCCGTCGTTCGCGGATATCGTTTCTCATGATTGCCGTCGAAGTACGGTGTAGACGACGGCAAATACCGCGTATATCGCGAACAGCGTCCACATCGCACCGTCGAAGGCGGCGGGCAGTTCGAGGACGCCACCCGCTTCTAAGGCGATCCCACCGGGAGCGCCGAGGACGAAGACGAACGCGAAGATGCCGAGCGTGTAGTCGCTCGCCTTCCGCTCGATGGCGGTGTCACGCTCGTCGTACAGGGTCACCGGGCTGAGCTGCCAGACGGCTATCATTCCGAAGAACCCACCCCAGTAGAGGAGCACCCCGACGAGGAACCGATCGAAATACATCCCGGTCCACAGCGCGAGGATCCCCCCAATGAGGAGACCGTACATCAGTCGCTTGTAGCGTTTCCGCTTGGAGAGCCGTTTCGTTGCAGGGGTTTCGTGTCCGTTCATGACGTGTAAAGCGCCCGTTTCGTAAAGTACGCTTTACAGTAAAGCAAACTTTACACAGGTACATAAGCATTTTGGACTGTCTGCCGCCCCAGCGTTCACTCGAAGCTCGTCGACACCGACGTTGAAAAATAGCGGTACAGCCACGTGAGTGGGGTGGCTTGGGGATGTTGAGGGACCGAGAGAACCGGGAGTGGTTACCAAGTCGGCGGAGAGAAGCCAGCCTCCTCCAAAAGAGATTTCCAGCGCGTCTGTACGGAGAGTCGGGAGACATCCATCGCGTCGGCAACGGCGGACTGGGAGCGCTCTTGCCCGCGAATCAGGGCGGCGGCGTAGAGGCTTGCGGCGGCGGTTGCGGCCTTCGACCGGTCGGCGTCCGGGATACCCGAGAGAAACACATCGGTCGCGGTCGAGCAGACCTCATCGTCGAGGTTGAGTTCCGCACATGCGGCTTCGAGCCGGGAAATCCACTCCTCGTTGTCGACACGATCACTGGCTCGATACACACCCCTTCGTATTCCCTGACAGTATATAAATAGCGGCGTCGGCGTGGCTGTGTCTCCGTGGAGTGGACGCCGCACCACCGCTCCACAGCCGCCGCCCTCAAGTCGCTCTCACACGTAGTAGTGGTATGTCGACGCAGACGTGGAACGAGACGCGGGTTCGTGAGCTTCACGATGATCTCGTACTCTTATACGATCCTGTCGATCGGGTGGCAGAACACGGCGCGGATCCGACCGCTGACCCGGGTGAGGGAGTCCGACAACTGGTGACGACGATCCTCTCACAAAACGTCGCTGACGAGAACACCCGGCGGGCGTCGGAGGCACTGTTCGACCGGTACGACGACTTCGCGGCGATTGAGGCCGCCGATCACGACGAACTAACAGAGACGATCCGTGTGGCCGGACTCCCCGACCAGAAAGCCGCTCGTATTCAGCGTGCGCTGACCGCGATCCGAGAGGAGACTGGCGGCGCGTACTCGCTGGCGTTTCTCGACGCGATGGCGACTGACGACGCCAAAGCGTGGTTGACGGATATCAAAGGTGTCGGGCCGAAAACCGCAAGCGTTGTGTTGAATTTTCACTTCGGAAAGCCGACGATGGCGGTCGATACTCACGTCGAGCGTGTCTCGAAGCGGTTCGGACTCGTTCCCGAATCGGCCTCTAATGGGCGCGCTCACGAGGTGTTAGACGAGCAGATACCGGACGAACTGACCTATCCACTTCACGTCTTATTGATCCGCCACGGACGCGAACACTGCTCCGCACGAGGCGCGAACTGTGATAATCCGGTGTGTGAGCAGTACTGTAACTGTGAGTTCTGCTAATCCGCCTGTCACGGGGCTTTTTCGTCCGCCCGCGGTTCGTTAGGTTCTTGAATCGCTTCCGTGTACGGTGTGTTGCGCGCGGGTTGCCGAGCCAGGCCAAAGGCGTAGCGCTTAGGACGCTATCCCGTAGGGGTCCGCCGGTTCGAATCCGGTCCCGCGCATGAGCGAACGAAGTGAGCGAAGAGCAGGAGCGGATTTGTAGCAGGGAACGGAGCAACGCGGAGTGAGTGAGGTTCGAATCCGGTCCCGCGCATTTTGCGGCGAACAATCCGTGAGCCGCAAATACGCGCAGGATTCGTACCCTGCGAGACGCAGCGCGAACAAAGTGAGCGAAGAGCACATCACGATCGATGTTGGGAGTAAGTCTCGCAATACGTTGGAGTGGGTATTTATAGGTGGACGAGCGAGGTTGCTGGCGACAGTTTATAAATGGTTGGTGCTGTGGTGACCGCTTCCAGATCTCCAGCTGTTCATTTATAAACGGTTAGCGACGAATCGTCGGTGAAGACTTCCAAAGCCCCAGCTTGCTCCGGTCGAGGGGCTCGCTGCGCGCTCAAACGGGC
>CAYRWH010000101.1:0-6372 GCA_964427935.1 uncultured Halobellus sp.
CGGTCCCTGGCTCCGCAAGCCAAGAGGATAGTCCACTACCCTACCAGGACTCATATACGCATATCCCGGAGATACTTAAGACGGTTACGGTCCGGCGGTCGCGTGTTCGGCCCTCACATGGAAACAGGACACCAGCCGGGTGCGACGAGTGTCGTCTCGTGTCACCGTGTTTTTATATACTCTCGGACCGTCGATATCGGTATGTACAGGCGCGCTCTCCTCACTACGGCTGCGATCGGCGTCGCGTCGGTCGCCGGCTGTGTCGACGGCGGCGAGCCACTCGGCGACGGATCGAGCGACGCCGAGTCGACGGACGACGATGGCTCTGCGGGCGACGACGGGTCCGGGGACGGGGACTCGGCGGACGACACGGATGAGGGCGGCGGAGGAGACGACGAGTCGACATCCGAGAGCTCGGGGATTGAGGTCGACGACAACCCGAACGCACAGAGCGTCGACATCTCCGAGGTCGATCCGATGGCGGCAGGCGAAGCGTCGATCGACTTCGCGGCGGACACAGTCCACGTCGAGGGAACGGTCGTCGGGGAGACCGGCTGCCACGGCGTCGAACTTGAGAACGCTCGAACGACCGACGAGGGTGTATTTCGGGTCGTCGTCGCCGCAGTCGACGACGGTGAGCCCGACGAGATGTGTACGCAGGCACTGACCGAGATTGGCTACGAGGTCGACGCCTCGTTCGAGGCAGGCGTTCCGGAGTCCGTCACAGTCGTCCACGACGACGCGGCGGGTCAAGAGGTCGTCGCCACTGACTCGCCCGACGGCGACGAGTGAACCGGTCCCGGCGCGAACCTTTTTATATCGAACCGGTCCCACTGGGCGGTATGCCGAGGGACCCACCGGAGTCAGCGCCGGTCGATCGTCCGACCGTAGATACTGTAAAAACGGCGCAAGGACAACGCTTATCCGCGAAGTCGACTACCCACGAGGTACGCGTATGGGAGCTATAGAGGACGTTTATCAGGACCTCGACACCGACGTCGAGTTCGAGGAGTTCGCGGCGGCAGTCGAGGACAAAGTCGAGCAGATGGGAGGGCTCGCCGACGAGGAGACTGCGGCGATGCTCATCGCCCACGAACTGCGCGACGAGGAGGCGGACACCATCTCCGACATCGAGCCCGGCATGAACGACGTGAAATTCATGGGAAAAGTCACCTCCATCGGCGACGTACGCACGTTCGACCGCGACGACGAAGACGGCGAGGGACGGGTGTGTAACGTCGATGTCGCCGACGCGTCCGGCTCCGTTCGGGTCGCCCTCTGGGACGAGATGGCTGTTGGCGCCGAGGAGGAGCTGGAGGTAGGCGAGGTCATCCGCGTCATGGGCCGTCCGAAGGAGGGATACAGCGGTCTCGAAGTGAGCGCGAGCAAGGTTGAGACGGATGACGACGCCGAAATCGACGTTCAAGTACTCGACACGTATCGTGTGGAGGACCTTTCGCTTGGCGCGTCCGATGTCGACTTAGTCGGGAAGGTGCTCGACACCGACTCTGTCCGCACGTTCGACCGCGACGATGGCTCGGAGGGACGAGTGTCGAACCTCACGCTCGGCGACGAGACCGGTCGGGTGCGCGTCACGATGTGGGACGAGAAAGCCGACCTAGCCGAGGAGTTCGAGGCCGACGAGGTCGTCGAGATCGGCGACGGCTACGTCCGTGAACGTGACGGGGAACTCGAGTTACACGTCGGCGATCGCGGAACACTCGAACGCGTCGACGAGGATGTCGAGTATGTCCCCGAGACGACCGACATCGCTGACGTAGAGATAGGACAGACAGTTGATATTGCGGGCGGTGTCATCGAGACGGATCCAAAACGAACGTTCGACCGCGACGACGGCTCTGAGGGACAGGTACGCAACGTTCGGATCAAAGACGAGACCGGAGAGATGCGGGTCGCGTTGTGGGGCGACAAGGCAGATAGGGAGATAGACCTAGCGGACCGCGTCGTCTTCACCGACGTCGAGATACAGGACGGCTGGCAAGACGATCTGGAGGCCTCGGCCAACTGGCGGTCGACGGTCTCCGTTTTGGACGCCGGCGCAGACACAACGGACACGGCGTCCGGCGAGTCCGAGCAGTCTACCGGCAGATCAGGCGGATCGACTGCCGAGAGCGAGTCCGACGAGGCCGGACTCGGCGCGTTCACCGACGATGCCCACGGGGGCAACGGAGACAGCAGTGCGGGTGCCGGAAGCAGCAGTTCAGATGTTGGAACCGGCAGTGCGAGCAACGAAGAGGGGGATCCGGGGTCCGCGGCGGCCGTAACGGCGGACGCCGCCACGGTCGAGACCGTCGAGTTCACCGGCACGGTGGTCCAGACCGGAGATCCGGTCGTGCTGGACGACGGACAACGGACAAAGAGCGTCGAGACCGACGAGCGACTCCGGCTCGGGGAGGAAGTGACGGTCCGCGGACCGGAACGCGACGGAGCGATCCACGCCGATGAGGTGTTCTGATCGGTCACGGTTGCCGCCGTTCGAGTCCGCGGGCGAGGACTGACGTGTTCTTCATCAAATGAGCCGCTGAGTCGTCACGAGCCCGTCGTTCGTCCCCGGAAACGCCGGTAACGGAAAGCGTTATACGGTGGACGGACGCGTCTGTGTGTATGAGTGTCGAGTTGCCGTTCGCGCCCGTCGACCAGATCATCCGACGGAACGCTGGGGAACTCCGCGTCAGCGCAGACGCCGCTGAGGAGCTTGCGCGGCGGATCCAGTCACACGGTGCGGAGCTGGCGATCGACGCGGCCGAGCGCGCGACCGACGACGGGCGAAAGACGCTGATGGCCGCGGATTTCGGCGTCGAACAGGTGATACCCCGCGAGGAGCTGTCCCTCCCGGTGGCTCCGATCGACCGGATCGCGCGACTCCGCATCGACGACCGGTATCGTGTCGGGGTCGATGCGCGGATCGCGCTGGCCGACATCCTTGAGGACTACGCCGACAACGTTGCGAGCGCTGCCGCAACCCTCGCACGACATGCGGATCGACGGACAGTACAGGCCGAGGATATCAAGACGTACTTCGCGTTGTTCGAGTAGATGCGCTTCGGCTACAGCGAACGGTGTCTCGCGCACGACACGGGCGACCGACATCCAGAGAACCCGGATCGACTCCGGGCGATCCGTCGTGGGCTCGCAAAGCGACACGGCGTCGAGTACACCGACGCGTCGCCCGCAGGTCGTGACGCCATAACCGCCGTTCACGACGAGGGATACGTCGACGAACTCGAGTCGTTCTGTTCGGACGGCGGGGGGAACTGGGATCCCGACACGGTGGCTGGTGAGGGGACGTGGGACGCCGCACTCACATCCGCAGGGCTCGCGCAGTGGGCGGCCGAAGTCGCGCTCGGCGGAGAGAACGGCCGTCGGACACCGTTCGCGATTGGACGGCCGCCGGGTCATCATGCCGTTCCGGACGACGCAATGGGGTTCTGTTTCTTTAACAACGCAGCCGTCGCGGTACAGTCAGTGATCGACGATGGGGTCGCCGACCGGGTGGCGATATTCGACTGGGATGTCCACCACGGAAACGGGACGCAGGATATATTTTACGACCGCAGCGACGTGTTGTATGCGTCAATTCACGAGGAGGGCCTCTACCCCGACACCGGCGCACTGGATGAGACCGGCCACGGTGACGGCGAGGGGACCACGGTGAATCTGCCGCTCGCGGCGGGCGCGGGCGATGCCGACTACCGGTATGCGGTCGATCAGGGGATCGCCCCGGCGATAGAGCGCTTCGACCCCGACCTGCTCATCATTTCGGCCGGGTTCGACGCACATCGACACGACCCGATCTCACGGATGCGAGTCTCCTCGGAGGGATACGCGATGTTGACCGCGCGGATTCGCGACCTCGTCGACCGCCTCGACGCAGCCGCCGCGTACGTCCTCGAAGGCGGGTACGGTCTCGACACGCTCGCCGAGGGGGTATCAATGGTCCACGAAACGTACGACGGGCGGTCTCCGGTGGGGGTTGACGAGGACGAGAGTCCAGATCCCAAGACCGAACAGTTGGTTTCGGAGCTTCGGACGGCGCTTGACCTCTGAACGGGTGTGATCCGTCACCACATGAGAGAAATACACAAGGGGCTGTAGACCGATCTACGTCTATGTCCGACAGACAGCTGTTCGGAATCGGCAGTGGACGAACCGCTCGCAGCGTGGCGACGACCGGCGCCTCGATCGGTGCTTCGATCGGCTCCCGATTCGGACCGGTCGGAGCCGGCGTCGCGTCCGGGTTCGGCGGGGCAGTTGGCTATCTGATCGGCTCCAGTCTCGACGGAGTGACGCCAATTCCCGACGGCGGGCGTCCGATCGATGCGGCGGACCGTTCGGGCCGAGTGACACGAGCAGGCGGGCCGGAGAGGGTAGAACGGGCACAGAAGATAGGTTCGGCACAGGAAACGGAACCACGTATCCGTCCGGAGTCAGCCCACACTCACTCCGACGATGCGGGGCCGGGCGACGATGAAGCGGGCTCCGCCGGCGTCAACGCCTCCTCGGCGGAGCTGTCTCGACGCGGTACAACCGAACCGGTGTTCATCGACGTCGTCGAGGAGTAGCCATCCGGACTCGTCTCGAACTCCGGGTACCCTATCATCACGTATGCGCCGGTTCGCTCGCTCACTCATCGCGCTCGTGCTTTCGGGCCTCGTGGTCATGCCAGTCGTGGTCCCGGCGGCCCCGAGCGCCGCAGCCGACCCGACTGCTGGCAGTACCGAGACAACGTTCGAGGCCCCGCCATCGTCACTCGACGGAGAAGTGGTCGTCCGGCTTGACCCTGCCTCCACCGATGACCTCGACGATCCGGTGACGCCGGACGCCCTGAAGCGGCACGCGACCACGACACAGGCCGACCTGCTCCGATGGGCAGAACGTACGGCAGGCGTAGAGGTACGGAACACCCATTGGCTCGTGAACGCGGTGACGTTGTCGGTTGCTCCGGATGCGGACCTCCATGAGGCAGGCGATGTCGCGAACGTCCGTGCGGTTACCGATGCGATCACCGTCTCTCGGGCACCGGCGACCGCCTCCAGTACGGATCACTCGCAGAACGAAACGGGAGACAGGGGTTCCGAAGGTGCGTCGAGTGCGACGTACGGACTCTCCATGGTTGACGCACCAGCCGCGTGGGAGGCGTACGACGCGACCGGCGAGGGAGTAACCGTAGCCGTTCTTGATTCCGGCGTTGACGGCGGGCACCCCGACATCGACGTGGATCGGTTCCGCGCGTTCGACGCCGACGGCGACCCGGTCGACAGTGAGCCCGTCGACCCCTCCCCACAGAGCCACGGCACCCACGTTGCGGGGACGGTCGCCGGGGGGAACGCTTCGGGGACGCATATCGGCGTCGCACCCGACGCGGAGCTAGCAGTTGGAGGTGTCCTAACAAACTGTGGCGCGTTCGGCTGTAGCGGAACCTTCGATCAGATCATCGGGGGGATGGAGTGGGCAGTCGCTGAGGCCGACGCCGACGTGATGAGCATGAGCCTCGGCATCGACGGAAACGCCGACGCGATGGTCGAACCGGTGCGAAACGCCCGCGCGGCAGGCACGCTTGTCGTCGCCGCCGCCGGAAACGCCGGCGAAGGAACCTCCGGATCGCCAGGGAACGTTTACGACGCCGTCGGCGTCGGTGCCGTCAACGAAGAGCGCTCAGTTCCGTCCTTCTCCGGCGGGGAAGTCGTTTCTGCCGATGACTGGACGAATCCGCCCACGTCGTGGCCGGAGGAGTACGTCGTCCCGGCGGTTTCGGCTCCTGGCGTCGACGTTCGGAGCGCGCAGGGCTCGGACGGCTACGGCGAACTCAGCGGGACTTCGATGGCAACGCCACATGTTGCGGGAGTCGCTGCGCTCGTTGCGTCGACGACCGATGCCGACGCAGACACGCTCGCGGATGCGCTAGAAGAAACCGCCGAAAAGCCGACCGACACGCCGGCACCTCCAGACCGGCGGGACATCAGACACGGCGCGGGCGTCGTCGCGGCGACCGACGCGATCGATTCGGTCGGCCCGGAGCGGTCGACTCCGGCGGCCGCGCTTCCGCCATCGTCCGGAGCGGTCGACCAGCCGCCCAAGACCGACACGGTACGAGTGTTCGTGGCGACAGTCGAGAGACTCGCCGACGGACTTGACAGTTACACCGAACCACTGTCGGGTCAGGACCCGACACTGGCACCGAGTCGGCAAAAAGTGAGATAGTGCGGACCGCAACACGTGACTGGTCGAGTTCGGACCACTGAAAAGCGAGCCGCCATCCTCAGTACCGAACTGCTGTGCTCGTCGATTGGCGGCGGCAGAATACGCCCGGAGCGGGATTTGAACCCGCGTCACGACCGTGACAGGGTCGTA
>CAYRWH010000102.1:0-6367 GCA_964427935.1 uncultured Halobellus sp.
CGATGGCTGTGTCCACAGATCACGGCATCCGCCTCGCGGCCACGAGCAAGCATGATGAGCCCGGTGTCGCCGCTCCGATGTCTGTGCGTCACAACGAACCGGACTCCTCCGTACTCGACCGTCCGAACCTCGGGAAGTCGATCGCGGATTGGGGCCCCGTCGTTGTTGCCGAACACCGCTCGGAGTCGGTCGGTGGCCGTCTCGAACGCGTCGAGAACGGCCTCACGATAGAAGTCGCCTGCGTGGACGACGAGGTCGGCTTCGTGGACCGCCTCCCGCGTTCGTCCACGGAGGCGCGGGTCGTCGGTGCTGTGGGTATCCGAGAGAACGACGAGCATATCGACGAGTCCGGTCCGTCGGGTGTTAAAAACGCGGGTCGAGAGCGATCGGCCGCCTTCAGCGAACCGTAAGCAGCCGACGGAGGATGTCGCCGTACGCCGGGCGCGTGATCAGGACTCCGACGAGGACGCCGAGGATCGTGAAGATGGCGAACCCGGACAGGTCCCCGAGCGAAAGCACCATCAGCGGCGACATGGCGATGATCGTCGTCGCGGCGGCCGCGCCGATCACCCAGAAGGCGCGACGGAACCGAGAGTCGAACACCTTCCGGGAGTTCACCTCGCCCTCGCTCATCACCTCGTCGGCGATGATCACGAGGTCGTCCACCCCCGTCCCGACCACGGCGATAAACCCGGCGATCACCGCGAGTTCGAGCGGGTAGCCGATGAGTGCGGCAAATCCGAGAAGGATGTACACCTCCGCCAGCGCCGTGACGATCATCGGTAGGGCGACCTTCGGTTCACGGTATCGGAGGAACACCATGCCAGCAACCGCAAAGATGGCAAGAACGCCGGTGATCATCGAGTAGACCCGGAAGTTCTCACCTTGAGCCGCCGAGATGGTTGAGGACGTCCCTTGGCCGGCGATGTCGAGTTCTGCCGGGAGCGCGCCGGCACGCAGGTTGATCGAGATCTCCTGTGCGTCGGAGTAGGAGGTCGTCGTCAGGCGGAAGATTCCCTCGTTAGCCCACGATCCGGAAACCATGCTCTCCGCAAGGTCGTCGCGCATACCGAACGCGTTGACAACCTCGTCGTCGACGACGAGCAGCAGACAGGAGTCAGCTGACTCGCCGACCGGTTCTTGCATGTACGTACAGGTTGCTCCGCCGGTGGAGGTTGCGACGCCGCGCTCGACGACGGCGTCCTGGAACCGATGGGCTGGCGACCGTTCACCCTCGGCTGCTTCGTTGATCACGGAGACGGAGACGTACGCGCCGTCACCTTCCTCGCTCCGGCTGGCGGTGCCGATGTTAGTGAAGTCTTCCTGAATCAGCACCTCTTCTTCGATTGCGAGACCGTCCTCAGCGTCCTCGTCCGGATAGCCGATATCTATCTGGACGGTCCCACGCTCTTCTAACAGCTGGATCACATCTTGGCGGTCCTCGCCGGGCACCTCAACGAGGATAAAGTACTCGCCGGTGATAGACTGGACCTGGCGGACCGTTCCACCCTGTAGGCCTGCCTCGTTGACCTTCTCCTGAATGACCTCCTCGGCGGCATTACGGGTCTGTTCTGTAACACCGCTACGGATCCCGCCGTAAACGTATCCGGAAGCGTCCATCGCTGCGCGGAACTGTTCTTCGGTAACATCGGCGTCCGTCACTTCCACCTCACCACCGTCCTCGGATCCGCGTTCGGCAGTGACATCTCGTGTCGAGACGCCATCGAGTTCAGCAGCGACATCGCTCGCGACCTGTACGGTGCTCTCGCCAGCGAACTCGACATCAGTTGCGGTGTATCCGAGCAGGGGTGCGCGAATGCGTGTCCCGCCGGCGAGATCAAGTCCGTACTGGAGGTTTGTGATCCCTTGGCGGGCTTCGTCACGGTCCTCACCGGGTGCGGCCTCCGGGCCAAACGCCGGCAGGAACAGCGCAACCGACGCCGCGAGTATAAACACAGCCAACAGGAGGACGCGCCAGTTGTCCTTGATCGGTTCGAGCATTAGCGTTTCACCCCCTCGAATTTGTACCAGCGAAGCAGCGTCACGTTCATCAGATACGTGTTCATCATGTCTGCCGCGAGTCCGATCGCGAGGATGATCCCAACATCACGAAGCAGATCAATTCCGAGCAGCGTCGCGACAATCGCCATGACGATCATGGCGGACATCGAAGTAACCGTCATCGTGACACCGGTCCGCATCGCGCGGCTGACGGACTCGTAGAAGTCCCCCGTCCGACGCAACACGGAGTTGTTCAACAGGATATCTGAGTCGACGCTGTATCCGATGATCATCAACAGCGCAGCCACAGTTCCGAGGGTCATCTGGATCCCTAATAAGTTCATCGCGGCGATGGGGATCACGATATCCGAAAACGCGGAGGCGACAACGGCGACCGATGGCACGAACGTCCGGAACAGCGCGAACACGAGCACGCTCATACCAAGGAACGCAAGCGCGACGCCGAAGATCGCGGTTTGCGCAGTGTCTGCGGCGAAGCTTGCCGAGATCTGATCAAGTGCGTCGACCGTCAATCCCGCCTCGTTCGCTTGGTCCTCCAGATCGCTGGCAAACCCGTCCGGGTCTTCCTCTGATGCTTGGAACGTCACGACGACCACGTCGTCGGCGGGGATAGATCGAACCGAATCCGGCTCCTGTTCGAACGCCGCATCGATCCGGTCCTCGATATCCCCGTTGCCGTCGTCAGCGATCCGTAGCTCCACCCCACCGGTGAACTCCAAGCCGAGATTCGCCGGCGCACCGGTGACGAAGTACCACCCGCCGATGATCAGGATCGCCAGAGCAAGGACGGCCAACGGCACCACGACGAGTTGCCGGTTGGAGTAGTCGGTGTAGTCAACTTCCGGTACCTCGATCGCTCCCATGGAACCGCATCGTCCGTGAACTCGAATAAGCCTTCTTATCTTCCGGATCCGGAATCGTCAGGATCGAGGGCGTATCGACGGCGTGGGGGTGAAACGCCGGGACCGAGAGTTCGCCGGAGTGAACGTCCGTGGTCAGGGGAGATATCGAACGCTGAGAACGCCGGGTTCCGACCGTACCTCCACGCGATTCACCCCGAGTCTCGCGGCGCGTGATAGTGTTCCCTCCCGGTCGGATATTACGTCGTCGACCGCGTCGTCGGTCCGGTCTTCCGGCGGACGCAGCACGTGTATCTCGCCGGTGCCGGCACGCGGTTCGCGGGTCAACTCGCCGACGGACAGCTCCGCGGCCAGTTCACGCTCCTGAACCGTTGGCGGCTCCTCGCTCCGCTCAATAGAGAGCGACCACCGATCCTCGACATCGATCACCTGATACGTGACTTCCATCGGCGGATCGGGGGCCACCGTTGCCTTGACCGCGTCGTCAACGTCCAGTCCGGGGTTTGAGCGGAGCGTATGAACCTGTCCGTCGTGGACATCTTTCAGCACCGCCGACTCCGGCTCGACGTGTGTTACGAGAAACGTGCTTTGCTTGTCGTTGGTCATCGTGGGAAGGAACGTGGCCGAGACGTTTCCGCGTTTCGAGCCGTCCTCACCAACGTAGTCGAGAAATTCGGCTGTGTCCAAACCGGTCAGGGAGTGTCAGAGGACGCACCCGCGTCGGACGAGCCGGAAGGCTCGCTCCCGTCGGGCGGGCTGGAGGACTCGCTCCCGTCGGATGAGCTGGAACCGCGAAGCCTGTAGTGGGTGAAGAACACGACAGCGGCGGCAACTATTGGGGGAACGGCCCCAGAAACCGGTGGCAGCGCGTATAACGTGGAGACAACTGCTGACTCGGTCGGGTCACGAAGATCCGCCGGGGCTGAGATAACCATACCGAGATACAGAGAGATCAGAAACAGGAATCCGGAGTACGCCAGCCACCGGTCGTACCCGGAGGCGACAGGGTCGTCTCGACGGTGGCGACGGGCGACGAAGAGCAACGGAGCCAGAAGCGGTGCGACCGCCGCGAAGCCGGCGATGACATATAGGGAACGAGAAAACAGAAACGTCCCGCCCTGAACGTCGGCGGTCTCACCCATCCAAACCACGAGCGCGAGGGTGACGACGAGCGCGATGATCGCGGCCGCCAGCGCCCCGACGATCCCATACACCCGCATCGTCCACGACTCGGTATGACGGATCGCGTAGGGGATCGCGCCGAACACCCCACGGTAGCTGTCGGTCATTACCCCAGATATGCGTGACGCGGGATTAAATCCCTCGTCCGCGAGCAAGTCCGTCGACCCGGGCTGTCGACCGACGACTTGGTCCCACTGGCTCTTTATACGTCTCGCGCGAAACGAGTTTCCGTGGGTTTGTACGACGCGTATCTCGCCGTCCGCCATCGGCTCCACGACGGAGAGCCCCCCAAGCACGTGGCGATCGTCATCACCGAACGGGATCTGCTGGCAGATGGGGCGTTTGAGACGCTGGCGTCGGCGCTACGGTGGGCGTTTGAGTACGGGGCAGAGCGCGTGACTGTGTCGGTGTCAGTGCTAGACGCTGCGGTCATTCCGTCATTAACGCGGGAGTTTCGGCGGCTCAACGCCCCACGACCGGTCTCGGTCCGCAGTCCGGACGACACCGACCCGGCGGAAGCACCGATCCGGGTGAACGTCGGACTCGGCGGAAAAGCGGAGTTCGCGGCCGCGGTTCGGGACCTCGCAACCGACGTTGACAACGGTGAGATCGATCCTGAAGAGATCGACGAGGACGCGATCGGCGATCGGCTCGTGTTTCCCGCAGAGCCGGATCTCGTGATTAAAACCGGCGCAGAGCGACTCTCGGATTTTGCTATCTGGCAGTCGGTGTACGCCGAACTCTACTTCACAGACGTTAATTGGCGAGATTTCAGACGACGCGATTACCTGCGAGCAGTGCTCGACTTCCAGGATCGGCAGCGTCGATTCGGCCGGTGAGGAGAGGAGTTACCAAACGAACCCGAACAGCACGTAGAACGTCGCAAACGCACCGATCGTCGACAGCAACGGGACCACGTTCTGTAGGACGACGACCCTCGCGGTGGTCGACGGATCAAACAGGTCGGAAGCCGCCGGGATATCGTCCGGATCCTCCTTACCGATCTCCGTCACTTCGTCGCCGGGGTCGTCGGCCTTCAGCGCGCTGACGGAGACGTTCGCCTCTCCGTCTCCCCGGATCCCCTCGCTGACGGTAACAGGTCGCGTCGCGCGTCCCCAGCCGAGCCCGACGATCGACATCGTCGCAATGATGACGAACGACGCGGGGATCCCGATTGCTGACAGCCCGATAACGATCCCAGAGGAGACGACGGCGACGACGATAGCGGCCGTCAGCGGGAGGTCGGTGATGTCGTTGCCAAGCGTGTCGAGCGTTCGACGCGCGATCGTGAACGCGCCGACGGCGACGGCGGCGCTACCGAGCAGGATCATCGGGTTCATTTCGACGACGCCCGCGCCGACCAACGGTGCGATAGCGTTTGCGATGTTCGATGTACCGGAAGAAAACGCCATCAGACAGCCGATGGCGACGACGACGACCGCACCAACAACCTCGCGACGGGTCGTGTTCGGGCCGAGCGAAGGGCGAGGGAGGAGTCCCGAGCGATCGAACGCCAAGAGCGGCCCCTCCGTGCCATCGATCGCAATCCACTGATTAATCCGAGGATAAAAGTATCGGCCGATGACGCCGGAGACCCAAAACCCGATGATCGGCGCGACAAGCCACCAGATGGCAATTTCACCCATAACAGCCAGATCGAGGCTGCTCGTCGCAACACCTAACCCGGCAATCGCTCCGACAGCCGTCATCGACGTCGACGCCGGAACGCCGAAGTAGTTCCCGATAAAGAGCGCGCCACCGATGAAAAAGAGGACGATGATGCTCGATTCGAGCGTGAACACGCCAGCCTCGGTGATAAGGTCCTCACCCAGCGTGTCGACAACCCGTCTTCCGAGCGTCCCCGCACCAATAAAAAAGAACACGGACATCAACGCGGCAGCGCCGGCCTTCGAGATTACGCCCGCACCGACCGCCGGCCCGAACGCCGGACCTGTCGTTGCTCCCCCGATATTGTAGCCGACAAACGCCGCAACCACGAGACCAACGACGAGAAGTATCTCAACCATTCGTGTAAAATGACCTCCCTCTCACGCTTAAACGGTCCGCTTTTCGAAACGAACTAGGGCTGAGATTCCCGCGAGCAACGCGAGCGGGAAGCCGGGCGGGGCACGACCGCAGGGAGTTCCGTGAGTGAAACGAACGGAACGTCGACTGACGGAGTCAGTCGAAAGTGCACCGGCCGAGATTTGAACTGGAGAACGACGGTCGGCTCGCTTCGCTCGCCGCTGCGTCGTTCAGAGTTCAAACTCTCGGTGATTTTGCTCACGTTGTTCGCAAAATGT
>CAYRWH010000103.1:0-6337 GCA_964427935.1 uncultured Halobellus sp.
CCCGTCTCCGCCGACAGCAACGACAGCACGCGGAGGTCCGCAACGACCGAGTCGCGCGACGGAACCGATCCGGGGACCGCCGGGACCGACCCAGCTGCCGCGTTCGCCAGCGCATCCGGTGTATCCAACTCGTCGAACAGCGACGAGAGGTGGTCGCGAGCCGCCTCGCGGCTCGTCTCTGACCCATCGGTTAACAGCGTTCCGACCGTCGTTTCGCCGTCGACGAAGGGCGCGTCGATGATGACTTCTCCGGAGAGCCGTTCCTCCTCGTAGCGAGACTCATCGCGGCCACGCGGAAGCTCCGTCGGGGAGTCATCGAGCAGTTCGGGGAACGTCGGCGGGAGCTGTCCCCGGAGGTCGGCGAAGCCGGTCGCGCTCGCGAGGAAGTCGTGTTCGTCGGCATGGTACATTTCAATTGCGTCGTCGAACCGGAGTTGCCCAACCCGGTCGCCCCGCCCGTCGGGCGCGAAGGTGGCGTACACGACGAGCGCGGCGTCGTCGACCGCGCCATCCGCGTCGTCCGCGGGGTCGATCGTCGCGTGTGTGAGATGTGCCTCGCCGATGGCGACATCGTGTCGACGAACCGTCGCCACCTCGGTCTCGTGAACCGTCTCGACGAGCGTCGTCTCTCCGACGTACCGCTGGCTCGTCTCCGCGTCGTCGAACCAGTGTATCTCGCCACTGACGTCGAGTCCGAACCGTGACCGAACGAGGCCAGTTTGCCCAGTGAGCGGATAGCCGAAGTCGCGCAGACCACCATCGGGGCCGACGTGAACAAGTCGGCCGTCGCCCCCGGTGAAACGCCCCGTAACCGTCCGGCGTTCGCCGGAAAAGAGGCGTTCGTGGCCGGTCGTCCGTTTGTAGTCGTCGAGCGCCTCGCGTAATCGCATCTCTCTGTTTGACGCGCCCGCAGGACAAAAACGTTTGGTGTACTAATCGTTCATTCGTTTAGACGGAAACGCTCAAGCGGTTCGACGCCGGCTACGAACCATGCACGAGCCAGGGCCGCCCCGGACGACGAGCGTCGGTCGCCCCGTCGAGTTGGCTCCGCGGGATCCGGATCCGGCAGGCGGATACGCGTGGACACTCAGAGACGCCCCGAACGGAAGCGACGGCGATGTCCTCGATCCGGGCACAACGAGCCGAGACGACGACCCCGTCGTTCGCCTCGACCCGGACGTGCCGGGAACGTACGTCGTATGCCTCGACGCTCCGGACGGAACCCATAGGCAGCGGGTGTACGTGTTTCCGGACGAGCGACGCGAGACCGAGATACGGGTCCCCGCGAGCGATCTCCCGGTCCCGGACGACACGGTAGATCGCGTGAGCGTGAGCTGGCGGCACAACGAGCGGCTCCTCGCTCGCGACCGCCCGGAGCGCGAGGGTGACGAATGGGTTCTCCGGACGCGGGTCGAGCCGGGTCGTCACGGCGTGAGCTTCCTCGCGAACGACGACCGCGCGAGTGCTCACCACCACGTCCACGAGGTTCCCGGTCCGGGACGCCCGCGCCTATCGCTCGACGCCCGCGTCGAGCCTGCCGGGGCGGAGACGGAGCAGACGCTCGTCGTCGACGCCGACGTTTCGGTTCCGCCGGAATCGACGACGGATCCGGCGGACGTCGACGTGATATTCCTCGCCGACGACCGCGACGTTAGCCCTGAGACCGCCGCCCGGATCGAGAACCGCGCCGAGGGGCACCGACTCGAAGTGCCGGTCTCGGCGCTTCCGTCTGGACCCGACCGCTCCGAGGGCGTTCGGATCCACGCGGCTCCCCACGCTGAGCGACACGGCGCGATGGCGACGGTTCGGGTACAACAGGGCGCAGACGAGACGACAGACCGGCGGGACGGCGACTCCAAGCAGTCGATCAGGGTCACGAATCCTCACGCCCGTCCTGCGTGGGCCGACTCGCCAACGATATACGAGGTGTACGTTCGGTCGTTCACCGGCGAGACGCTCCCGACGACGTTCGCCGAGATCGAGCGCCGCATCCCGTACGTCGAGAGCCTCGGAATCGACGTGCTCTGGCTGACCCCGGTGTTGGCCTCGCCGACCGAACACGGCTACCACGTCACGGATTACACCCGAACCGCCGACGATCTGGGCTCGCGAGAGGCGTTCGAGTCGCTCGTCGACGCCTGTCACGACGCCGGGATCCGCGTCGTCTTCGATCTCGTGATCAACCACACCTCCCGCGATCACCCGGCGTTTCAGCTACATGCCGCCGGCGTCGAGGCGTATCGCGACCACTACCGCCGGGCAGACGGCGCGTTCGACGTAACAGAAACGGACTGGGCCGAAGTCGAGGACGGGGACATGCCCGAGTATTACTTCAACTGGGAGCGGATTCCAAACCTCAACTTCGACTCGCCGACGGTTCGTCAGTGGCTACTCGACGTGGTCGACGACTGGGCCACGGTTGTCGACGGCTTCCGCGCGGACGTGGCGTGGGGGATCCCTCACGGCTTCTGGAAGGAGGTGGCCGACCGTGTCCCGGACGACACACTCCTCTTAGACGAGACGCTGCCACACGATCCGTTCTACGGCGAGGGAGAGTTTCACCTCCACTACGACACCTCACTGTACGAGGCGCTGACCCGGATCGGTGCGGGTGACGAACCGGCCGACGCGCTCGCTGACGCGCTCGACCGCGTGGCGTGGCTCGGCTTCGACGATCCGCAGGCACAGATGCGGTACATAGAGAACCACGACGAAGACCGCTACCGCACCGAGTACGGCGACGCGGCAGCCCGTGCGGCGGCTGCCGTGACGTTCACGCTCCCCGGGGCCCCAATGATCTACGCCGGACAGGAGCGAGGTAACGAGACGACTCGCGGCCCGTTCCGGTGGCACGACGGTGACAACGATCTTACCGAGTTCTACCGTCGTCTTTCGGCACTGCGGGACGCAGAGCCGCTCCTCCGTGCTGGGAGTGTCGAATTCGACGGCGCGGATACGACCGTCGAGGTGCTGAAGGGCGATGCCGACCAAGTGACCGCATACGAGCGGACCGCGGTCGAAAGCCGAGACGGGGGGACTCCAGTAGATACGGCGGACCGGCTCCTCGTAGTGGTGAATTTCGCAGCGGAGCCAGTGACCGTCTCTATCCCGGACCAGCTAACGACGGACCTGTTCGGCAACGGATCGGATACAAACACAGGTACGCGATGTTTGGGCGGAGAGATTGTTGTCGAGCGTCTCGCAGTCCTGCGGTGACCACCGACCCTTATAAGTGACCACCCCACAGTTCTCGAAACATGGATGACCGGACGCTGACGGACCACCTCCGCCGGTTCGGGCTCTCCGAGAAGGAAGTCGACACGTATCTTACGCTGCTGGAGCGCGGCGAGGCAAAAGCGAGCACGATTGCCGACGCCGCCAACGTCTCGAAACGCTACGTGTACAGCGTGAGCGAGTCGCTGGCTGATCGCGGTCTCGTCGAAGTACACGACCACGCCGTGCCGACAACGATCCGTGCGAATCCACCGGGAGAGGTCGTCGATCGCCTCCGCACGGACGTAGAAGCAATTCGACCCGGTCTGGAAGAACGGTTCTCTCGGGTCGAATCCGAGGCCGAGCAGTTCGAGGTGGTGAAGTCTCGTGCGACCGTATTTAAACGGGCTCGCTCGCTGATCGCCGACGCCGAGTCAGAGATCGTTCTCTCGGTTCCTGCTGCCCGCCTCCCGGAGCTTCAAGACCACCTTTCGGACGCGGTCGACCGGGGGACGTTCGTGCTGCTCGTTGTCTCAGATATCGACGGAACCCAGGATCCGGATGGGCCAGTGGGGGATGTACCCGACGCGAGCGCTCTCGACGGGACAGCAAGCGTGGTTCGGACGTGGAGCGAGGCAATGCCGACGCTTCTCACCGTTGACTCGTCGGCTGGGATCGTCGCCCCACCCGATCTGATCCGAGGCGGCTCTTCGGATCGACAGGCGATCGTTTTCGCCCAAGAACAGCTCGCCCCCGTCATCGTTGGCTCGTTCCTCGGAAACTACTGGCCCGTCGCGGCGGAGACACTGACCGCACCGCCGGCTGCGCTGCCGGCGGCGTACGAGAACTTTCGGAAGGCAGTGTTCCAGGCGACGGTCCACCTGCGGAGCGGGACGACCGTCGTTGCGACGGTTGCCGGTCGATGGACTGACGACGAAACTGACGCGGAGCTCTCCGGCCGGGTCGTCGATGTCAAACAGGGAACTGTCGAGCCGACGAACAACGACTTTCCTGTCCAACACTCCCTCGATATCGAGACCGACAGGGGAACTATCTCAGTCGGGGGGCAAGGCGCGTTCATCGAGGACGTTGAGGCCGATCTCGTCCGCCTCGACGCCGAGTAGGATTATACTCGCTCATCTCTGAACGCGCGAATCACGTCTTGACGGGCGATCAGTCCGACCAGAACCCCGTCGTCGACGACCGGCACGCGGTTGATATCCGGGTCGTCACCCGAGAGCAGCGCGAGTATCTCGTCGATTCCAGCGTCGGGATCGACCGTCGCGGGCTCGGCGGTCATCACCGCAGATATCGGTCGGTCCGCGTTCCGAACGAGGTCGACGCCGAGGTCGAGATCCGCCCACGGCGGTTTCACCTGATACGTGAGCGTGTCGACGAACGGCGGGAGTCCGATGGGGATCCATAGCGTCTCCTCCTCAGGCTCGAACAGGTCGACGAGATCCGACTCGGTAACGATGCCGACGACACGGTCGTCCTCGTCGACGACCGGGAATCCTGAAAAGGAGTACCGGGCGAACTTCCGAAACACGTCGGATACGTCGTCGTCGGGAGAGACCGTCGTCACGTCCGTCACCATCAGGTCACGTGCTTGCATACGATGTCCGTCGTCGCCACGGGCCCTAGTCGTTACGACACGATGCGCTGTAGTTGCGGATGCCAACATTGCTGTACGGGATTCACTCACCAATGAACATTCCAAGTATGCTTGGAAATCCAAACATAGCCAAAGACTTATACTCGTGGCAATATGATGTTCAGGCATGACGTACGCAAACCACCCGCCCACCCTCTATGACGAAATCATAGAGGAACGCGACTACCCGAAACACAACGGAACCGTCATTCCTGTCCGCAATAGTGCAATCGACGAGATTGCAGCACACGAAGGCGAAACAGAGATTCAACTTGAACGGCCTGACGGGACCACGCACACGGTTACCGGGGATGAATCCATCCCCTCTCGGGATGAACTCCTTGACGCACTTGCATCCGCACAGAAAGCGTTCAACGATCACCCACTCACAACACTCACTAACCAACACGGTGGACGACTCGGACCACTTCACTACACAGACTCTACCGCACACTTCACCGTTGGAGAATCCATCTTTGAAGCACGACCCCAGCGCGGAAGTCCTTCCATCCCGCCACAATTCGGGACACTCGGAGTGAAGGCCGTGCACATCAATGAAGGATTCAAGATTGCAAGCAGCCTTCCACACCATTGGAGGGAGGATGTTGGCTGGGAGATTACATCCCGGGAGCAATTCAACTTCGCAATGCAGGACGAAGATATTCCGGAAGATCGGGCACCCCCAGTCGAGGAGGCATTCATCATCAACGTGGTCATTCAGTTCCCGGCGCGGAGTTTTGGCCAGGCGACAGGTGCACCGGCAGAAGTCGTTAACCACACAATCTCCCGTACAGAGCGAACACTGTCTGAGACGTTGCTCACGAAGCGCATGGCGCAACTAGACGCAATTGATCAGGCCTGCGGAATACTAGACTTCCAAGCTGACCGGCGTGTAAACGACGGTAATGAGCTACCCAGTGTGGATGCCGTTGCACAGGAAACATTCGGCATCTCTCAGTCCGGAGTAGCCTCACTCCGATCGCAAATAAAAGACCGGAGAGACAAGGCATTCGAGACCGTGCGCCGACTGTCGGATTCAGACGACTTCAACTACGTCATGGAGGAGTTTGCTGAGACGATTGGTGAACTTGGTGAACTCGCAATTCTCGGCACCCGCTACCGCGAGGAAGTAATGGACAAACCACCGGGGTTCTATTAACGACGATGCCGTACTTAGGGACCCCATTGTAGTTACGGATGCCAAGATTGCTGAACGGGATTCGCTCACAACTGAGTTATGAACGACACGAAACTTTCACGACAACTGCCTATCCACCAACGTGTGAAACGAATTATTTCGGTGGAAGGGCGTCATCATATTCGTCGTCAAGGATTTCCGAACAATCAACGGGAATACTGGTCCACGCGTTCTTCACAACCTCGTACCCAGTCCACCCTTCCGTTCGAATCATCCCCACGGTTGCCTCGCAGAATTCAGGCTTTTCGATGAGGTCGTTGTCAAGCAGGATG
>CAYRWH010000104.1:0-6300 GCA_964427935.1 uncultured Halobellus sp.
AGGAGACGGAGTTCGAGCGGGTCGGCTACTACGACTCCTCGGAGTTCGCCACGCTCGCGGTCGAGTCGACGGCCCTCCCGGACGAGACGGTCGCCGAACACGTAGCGGACCTCGCCGAGGTCGACCCGGAAGGGGTGTTCCTCCCCACGTACGCCACAGGGTCGACCGCGGGGTCGGTGTCGACGGCAGCGCGGGCGGCAGAGCTCGCCGTGTTCCGCCTACTGGAAGTCGGCTACGAGCCGACGGACGTACTCCACGCGTCGGGAACCGCGCCAATCGCGCCGGTCACGCGCGATGAGGGGCTGGCGATGGGACGCACCAACGACGCCCTCGCGTACGGCGGGGAGGTCCACCTACAGGTCGCGCGCGACGACGACCGGTTCGAACAGATCGTCTCAACCGTTCGTGACGACTACGGAACCCCGTTTGTCGACGTGTTCGAGGCGGCCGACTGGGACTTTTATGAGGTTCCCGAGAGCGTGTTTGCCCCGGCGCGGGTCACTGTCGACGTCGTCAACGGTCCCGTGTACACGGTGGGTGAGACGGACGAGGAGCTGCTCGCGGAGTCGTTCGGCTACCGCTGAGTGATGCGCCTCAAACCGGTCCCCGAACCACCGACGGATCTCGACACGCTCAGCGCGTTCCAGCGCGCGGTTCCGCTCGTTCCGGGCAGCGAAGACGACTGCTGTGCCCGGCTGCGGGACCGACAGAACCTCGCGAACCGACAGGTTTCGAACGACTGGCTCGCGTTTCTTCGTGCGCTTGGGCTCGCCCGCGAGACCTCACGTGGGTTCGTGCGAACGGACGCCGAGGTGACTCCCGAACTCGTCCGGGACGGGCTCCGTGACGGCGTGTTGTTCGTTCCGGAGGCACTCACGTTGCTTCGCGCGGCGTCGACCGAGGAGCCGGTGACTCCGGGTTCACTGTTCACAGCCACGCGCGAGTCGGTCCCGCGTCACGACCGGGCACGGGATCCGAGTTGGGAGCGGACGTGGCACGAACGCGCAGATCGGCTTCTTCGGTGGCTGACACTCGTCGATCTGGCGGAGCCAGTTACGACCGACACGCCGGGATCCGAGCCCGGGTACGTCGCGGGGGACGCGACGTAGCTGTACGCAGGATCGTAACAAACCTTTTACTCGCCCCCGGTGAGTTACGGGACATGGGACGATTCGAGGGGCGGACCCCGCCACAGAAGGTCACCTACGAGCCGGCGAGCGTAAAGGACCTCCTCGTGGAGATGAAAGACACTGCGGAGCTGCTGATCGACCTTTCCTACTCCGCTGTGCTCCACGGTAGCCCCACGGTCGCACAGGAAGTCATCGAACTCGAGAACCGCATGGACGTGCTCCAGATGCGCGCCCGGATGAGTCTGATGCTCGCCGCTCGAAACCCGGACGAGGCGGAGCGGCTCGCTCCCGTACTCGGTGTCGTCGCTGCCGCCGATAAGGTGTCGGATGCTGCCGGCGACATCGCGAAGATCGTGTTGGAAGAGATCGGCCTCCCGGACGCAATGCGTGGTGCGCTCTCGGAGGGTGTCGAGACGCTCGTCCGTGCCACCGTGTCGGCAGACTCCGAGTACACCAGCGGGACGTTGAAAGAAATCGACCTGGAGTCAGAGACGGGCGTCCGCGTGATCGCTATCCGTCGTGCGGACGACTGGATACTGAATCCCGGACCAGACACCCAGCTACAACCCGACGACGTAACGCTCCTTCGCGGGCCTGAAAGCGGCGTGACCGACGTGTACTCGGCACTGACTGGGCAGCCGTTTGAGCCGAGCGAGCCGGTCGAGCCCGCTATCGACGATCTCGAACGCGCCGTCGACTCGATCGTGTTGATGAAGAACCTCTCGGAACTCGCCGTCGATCTCGCGTACGGCTCTGTTCTGTTCGACAACGAGGAACTCGCCGAGGAGGTGACGAACCTAGAGGTCGAGGTCGACGCGCTCCAGTCTCGGTTCGAGGCGTGGACGCTCCGCGCAGCGACGGAGGCAGAGGATCCGGTCACCCTCCGCGGGCTCATCCACCTCGGCGTCGCCACCGAGGAAATCTCCGACGCGGCACTGGAGATCACCGAAGGCGTGATCCGCGATATCGGCGTTCACCCCGTCGTCGAGATGGCGGTACAGGAGTCCGACGAGATAATCACCCGAACCACGGTGCGTGAGGGAAGCGCACTTGACGGTACCATCGTCGAAGCCGGTGTCCCTGCGACCGAGATCGCAACGAGTGTTCTCGCCGTTCGGCGACCCGAAGAGGGGTGGCTCCTCGGCCCCGACATCGACACTACCCTTCGAGCAGGTGATGTCATTATCTCGAAGGGAACGCGTACCTCTGCCGCCGAGTTCGACGATCTGGGGTCGTGATTGCCGGTCGACCACACTGTCTCGCCGGTCAATGACCGATCCGACGGCGCTCGCCAAAGCGTACTATCGGACGATCGACGCCGCTGAGTACGACGCACTCGCCGACCTGCTCGCACCGGAATTCGTTCACGAGCGCCCGGATCGAACGCTCTCCGGCCGCGACCGCTTCGTCGCGTTCATCCGTGACGAGCGGCCGATGACCGAGACGACACACGTCGTCGAGACTGTGTACGATGTTGGCCCTCAAAACACCGATTCAGCCGGCGGGGACGGGGAAGAGGGAGCGGTTCCCGATCACATGAGCGGAGACGTGGCCGTTCAAGGCCGCCTGCTGGACGCCGAAAACGACGAACTGTTCGCGTTTGTCGACGTGTTCACCGTCTCTGGCGGTCAACTGGCGCGTCTGGAGACGTACGTCACTTCTTGAGACCGAAACCGGGAGGCGCTCGCCGCCCGCCCCCGATCAGCGTTCGTTCACGTGACGCACCTCGCTGGCGACGCCACGGGTCGAATCGATCATTTCGGGGCCGGACATCTCGGCGCGCCCGACCGCGAACGCCTTCGGCCCTTCAATGACGACCTCGTCACCGACGCGAATATCCGGATCTGCGTCGACGACGCCGGGTGCGAGCACCGAGCCATGCGGCACGAACCGGTCGATTTCGACGCGCTTCGTCGGCGCGTCACTCTCGACCCACCGGCGCGCGCCGGCGAGTGTAAACGAGAGGGTGCCGTACTGTGGAACCATCGTCGCGAGCTGCGTGCCCGGTTCTCCCTCACGGCCGCCGGCGTCGTCCGCCCACACCTGGAGCTTCGGGTACCGACCCGTGGTTCGGATCGCGGTGTCCGGGCCTCCGAACACCGCGTCGCCGGCGCCGTCGCCGAGCACGTAGTCGGCGATCGCTTTCACCGTGTTGTGTTCGCGTTCGCGCTTGCTGTAGGCGGGCTCACCGTGAAGTGCGGCGTTCAACTCCCCGAGCGACTCGTCGGTCGTCGGGTGGTCGACACAGGTGTACTCGAAGGACACGTCAGTCTCGCTCTCGACACGCTCGCAGATCTCGCGGTAGCCGCCTTCGGGTACGTGTGCGATGGCCCGTGCGTAGTCATTTCGCCGAAGATACCGTCGGAGCACTTCGGTGACGAACTCGATCTCTTCTTCCGACCAGTCACCGGTGACGACCGCATCGTAGTGTTGTGCGGGATACGTCGTCTCCAACTCCTGTGGAACCACGCCGATTGGCGAGGTCATCGACACGGTGTGGCCGCGCCACTTGATCGCGTCGTGGAACTGCCGGTGGCTCTGGGAGTCGCTGTAGGGTTTCGTCGCCGAGCAGGGAACCAACACGAGCGGCTGGTCCGAAAATCGGTTCCGGTATCGACTCGTCACACGGTCGGCGAATCGGCGGATCTCGACGCGGTCGAGCGTTTCGGCCGACGCGGCCGTGATCTCTGCGTTTCGAAGAACTGGCGTCCGCTCCTCGAGATATCCCCACTGGTCGTCGAACAGCCGGAGCGTCGCGGTGAGCCAGCCCTCGTGGCGCGCCTGTCCCTCCAAGTAATCACGGAGTCGACCAGATCGGATCCGCTCGCGAACCCGACGGAGTTCGGCTTCGAGCGCGTTGACGTTGTGCTCCGCACAGTCCGCACGGGTGAACGCCTCGCGGGGGGTCGCACACGCCGGGCAGGCACACGGGAGCTCTTCGAGATCCGCAAGGAAGTGTTCCCCGTCGGCGGTCAGGTACTTCCCCTCGGTTCCCTTTGTCCGCGCGAGCGACCCATCGACGAGGTCGACGCCGGCGGAGACGAGCGTGGCGACGTTTGCGGGCGTGGCAACCCCCGAGAGGAGCAGCGCAGTGTCGGCCGGCAGCGATCGCTTCGCCGAGAGTATCGCGTCACGAAACGCTTCGCCGTGGCCGACGAATCCGGGGGCGTCAGCAAGGAGGTACGCGTCCGCGCCGACATGTCGGGGGCTCTCGCTGTCGACAACAACAGCAGTTGGCGCGTCGAGTTCCGGGTGGTCGACCCGGAACGAGTCGCGGACCTCCCCCCGAGTTCCCGCGGGGAACGCGCGGTGTGGAAGCACCGTGAGGCTCGTGTCGTCTCCGTCGGGTACGTCGCGGTCGGTCGTCCAGAGGCTTCCGGCGTCCCTGATAAACGAGTCCGCGAGCGCAGGGGTCACAACGGAGTCGGTGAGGCGGAGTTCCCCGAGTCGGGCCGCGCCGTCCCGCTCGTGGACCTCGAAGTAATCGGTCATACCGTTTCTCGCCGGGGGACGGTCAATTCTCTTGTGTTCCGCGGTTGGGGTCGACGACCCCCGGGCCGAGAGTGACGGAACCTACACGGGGCGGGGAGAACTCAGTACCCGCGTGTGATGAGGTAGTCCGCAATGTCTTCGAGGAGGCTCCGGGACTCGCTTTCGGGGAGGACTCGAAGATGCTCCTTCGAGCGCGCGGTGAGATCCTCGGCCGTCTCACGGGCGTAGGCGATGGAGCCGGCGGCCTCAAGCGCGGCGACAGCGTCGTCAACCTCCGATTCAGTCACTTCTGCGGGCGTCTCGGCGTCGACCAGACCGTCGACATCAACGCCCTGCTGCCGGGCGTGAAGCGTGATCAGCGTCTCTTTCCCCTCGACGAGGTCGGAGCCGCGCTGCTTGCCGAGTTCCTCGGACGGAACCGTCAGATCGAGCACGTCATCTTGGATCTGGAACGCGCGACCCGAGTCGATACCGTACTGGTACAGTGCGTCGACGGCTTCTTCGTCCGCGCCGAGGAGAGTCGCCGGCGTCGCGGCGGCCGCACCGTACAACACCGCCGTCTTCAACTCGACCATTTCGAGGTACTCTTCGGGAAGGATGTCGTCACGGGTCTCGAAGGCAACGTCGAGCGCCTGGCCCTCACAGATCTCGGTACACGTGGACGCGAGCATCCGCATTGCCTCCAGTCCGGCGGCCGGATCCGCGCCAGTCTCGGTCATGAACTCGAACGCCTTGGAGTACAGCGTGTCCCCAGCGAGGATCGCCGTCGACGTATCGTACTTTTCATGAACCGCGGGCACGCCGCGTCGGAGTTCGTCCTCGTCCATGATGTCGTCGTGGATCAGCGTGAACGACTGAATCACCTCGATGGCGACCGCCGCACGCATGATGTCCACGGACTTGCCGCCGAGCGAGGTGAACGCACGGAACTCCTCGTCCATGGGATCGGTTTCGGTGACGGCCTCCGCCGCGAGCGTCGTCACGGTCGGCCGGAGCCGCTTGCCGCCGGCCTCAAGAATGTATCGGGAGGCCTCGTACAGGCGTTCCGGAGGCTGGATCGGTAGCTCCTCGTCGATAGCGGCGTTGACCAGTTCGCGCCGCTCGCGGATGGTGTCGAGCACCCGCGCCTCTGTCGTCTCGGTCGTCATTCGACGAGCTGGACGGTGCTTCCGTTCTGCGTGACGTGAAGGTCACGACCGAGCTTGTACCCCTGCGAGGTCGCGAGGTCGACGTACGGCGAACGGCCCTTCAGATCCTGATGGCCCGGAATGAGGTGTTGTGGCTGGAGCGCCTGGAGCATCTCGTAGTGGCCCTCCTCGCGGAGGTGACCGGAGACGTGGATGTCGTCGTAGATGCGGGCACCCTGCATCCGGAGCAGCTGTTCGGACTGGTAGCGCTGTCCCTCGTTGGTCGGTTCTGGGATCACTGTCGCGCTGAAGACGATCTTGTCGCCGTCATCCAGTTCGTACGGCGTTTCGCCGCGACCCATACGAGTCAACATCGCGCGCGGCTCGCCCTGATGCCCCGTCACGATGGGGAGGAAGTTGCCCTTCCCTTCTTTCATGATCCGTTTGAACGTTCGGTCCACCGACTTGCGGTGGCCGTACATGCCGACATCGCCCTGGAAGTCGACGAAGTCGAGTCGCTCGGCGGTGCCGGAGTACTTCTCCATCGAGCG
>CAYRWH010000105.1:0-6275 GCA_964427935.1 uncultured Halobellus sp.
TCTCAGCCTCCACAAGGCTGAAGGATAGTCCACTACCCTAACCCGGACACGCATGCTGAGGTACCTCTCTGTGATTCATAACCGTTACGACTCACGGCGACCCGTGGGACCGAGTCGCTCGGCGTTTAATCCCGTCACGATCCGTCGGTAGGCGAGGCGTTTCACCGCCTTCCGGAGCCACCACGACCCTTTTGAGTACGGATGGTGTATCTTGTGTACGACCGTGGCGTTCACCGACAAAATATACGTGAAGAATCACCGGCAGCTCGCCTCACAGCTGGAGACAAATCTCCCGAAGGGCGCGTTCGCGGGCGCAACCCTCGATATGCTGTTTACCGGTGACGGCCTCTCGAAGCTCGACTCGACGACCCGGGATCGGATCCTCGATTTCGCCGAAGACTTCCTCGATTGCGACTGTCAGGCAAACCCCTACTGTGGCTGTCCCGAGCGGAAATTCATCCGATACGTGCTTGAACTCCGCGCGCAGGGGCTGGGCCCGCAGGCGATCGTCGATGTCATGACCGACGATTACATGGTGTACGCCTACACCGGCGACGTGCGCTCGTTCCTCGACGACGCGGTCCGAAAGCTGGAAGCCGTCGAGACGCTTGCCGATGTCGAGGGAAACGAAGAGATGTCCGCGAAAGCGCGCCGAGCGAAACGCGAACTCTCCGGGTAGGCCACGTCCGTGGGAACACGACGGACCACACCGAGAGTGAAACGCCGGGACGGCTGACGCGCAAAACGGACGCCCTTTTCAGTACTACGCCCCTCCGACCGGTATGAACTGTCGGCAGTGTGGGACGCCGCTTACGAAACCCGGGGACTACTGTCTCACCTGCCACACCGCCAACAGCGACGCGGTCGTCGTCGAATTTGCGGCCGACCGCGCGGAGTTGACGATGCTCGACGAGGACAACGTGGTCGGCCACACGACGATCACGACGCGTCCGGAACACGACGAAGAGCTAACCCACATTCAGCTCCGGAATTTTGCCGGGCGCGTTGCCGACGAAATTCGTCGGAAACGACCGGAAACCGTCTACGCCGCCGGCTCGCGCGACCCGCTCCGCGAAACACGCGCGCAGATCCACCACGAGTTCTACCGCGTTCCGGACGCCGGTTCCGACGACGATTCTGACGGACGCGGTCAGGGAAATGGCGATACCGATGGGGGCGAAATCGTCGAGTGGGTGCTCGACCGTCGGGGCGATCGTGCGCTGGAGGTCGTCGAGACCCCGCCCCGCGAAAAAATCGGGGGCTCACACTCGACGCTCATCGGCGATCGCAAGGGCCGAAAGGCAGTTCAAACGGTCGCATCCCACCCACACGTCAAGAAGATCGTCCCCGGTCCGATCGATGCCGGGGGGACCGGATCGCGGACCGGACTCCGCGCAAAGGCGACCCGTGCCGGCACGAACGGAAACGTGCGGCTCCTCTTGCGTGACGGGTCCAGCGTCCAAGAGAATCGGATCGTCACGACGGCGATGGACCGCGAAACAGGCGAACGCGTTCGTGCGGACCTCAACGAGGCGCTTCGGGATGCGGAGTTACAACAGGACCGCTGAGCGGTACCACTTCGGCGACCGTCACCCCGGATCTCAGTCGTCTGCCTCGGACTCCGGTGACGGCTCGGCGGCACAGCGGTTCGGCCCGAGTTCGAGTTCGATGGCGGCCGTTTCGTCGGGCGGTGACTCAACGCCGCGGTTCGCCGCGATCACGGACTCGTAGTTCGGTGGCTTCTCCGGTAGCGTCGCCGTGATCCGATCGATGAACGACTGCCGGTCGCGGTCGAGCACCTCGATCCCAGTCCGTGCCTCGCCGACCGTCGTCGTCACCGGTTCGCCCGGCACCACGTCACCGGTCGTGCCGTCGTTCGCGACCGAAAAGTGGCCCGGCAACACGACCACGTCGTCGGGTTCTGCGAGCAGCGTTCCGTGAAGCGAGTCGTAGAGCCGCTCCGCGCCGGTGCGCGCGCTGGGCGTACCCGCACCCGGCTCCTCCCCGTCAGCACCTGGCTCCTCCTCGGCGGCCGCGAACTGTAGTTCGGTTCGCCCGACACCGTCGGTGAACAGCGTGTCGCCGGTGAGTACGGCCGATCCGCCGACGAGGTAACTCGCCATGTCGTCGGTATGCCCGGGCGTCGCCAGTGCTTTTAAATCGACGCCGCCGACATCGAGGACCTCGTTTCGTCCGATCGGCTCGAACGCGTGGGCCACGTCGCGCTCGGCGGCCGCGGCCGGGAGATAGTACGGGACATCGAGTTCGTCGGCGAGCGCCCGCCCGCCGGAGAGGTGATCGGCGTGGACGTGGGTGTCGAGGGTAGCCGCGATCTCGGCATCGTACTCCTCGGCCGCGGCCCGCCACTCCTCGCCGTGGCGCGAGACATCGACAGCGACAGCGACTCTAGAGTCGTCGGAATCAGCGACAGCGACTCTGGAGCCGTCGGAACGCGGCCCGGTGCCGCCCACGACGAGGTAGCCGAGACAGCCCTTCGCGCGGCGTTGGATCTGGACGACATCGAGCACATCGGCTCCGGTTTCGGGTAGGGGGACCGCAGCGTGGTCGTAGACTGCGGACCAGCCGCGCATCCCGTCGTCGATCACGTACACGTCCTCGTAGCCGGCAGCGGCGAGCTTTTCGCCGAGATCAAGTGAGGCCTTCCCCTTCGCGCAGGTGATCACGACGGTTTCGTCGGGTCCGATCCCCGTCTCGGACGCGAACTCGTCGCGGTCGAACTCGTGAAACGGTTTATAAAAGTAGTTGATCGAGCTGGCGATACGCCAGCCGGCGAAGCTGTTCTCGGGCCGAGTGTCGACGACGCTGAGGGAGCGCTCTCCCCGGCGCGCGGCGTCGATCATGTTGCGAAACTCCGATGCGCTGACGACGGTAGGCATACCCCCACATCGGCGCGGCCGAACAAAACGCTGTCCCGGAACGCGATGGATAGGTTTTAGCCGGGCGACACGGACGATGGGGCATGGTCGAGGCGTTCGCGGTCGCCAGCGGAAAGGGCGGCACCGGCAAAACGACGAGCACGCTCGCGCTCGGAATGGCGCTGGCCGACGAGCACGATGTCACCGTCGTCGACGCCGACACTGGAATGGCGAACCTGCTCTTTCACACCGGATTAGACGACGCGACGGTGACCCTCCACGACCTCCTCGTCGAGGGAACCGCAACCAACGTCTCGGAGGCGACCTACGACCGCTTCGGGATGTCGGTCGTCCCCTGTGGAACATCGCTTGCGGGGTTCGAGGCCGCGGATCCCGCCCGCCTCCGCGAGGTGGTCGCCGAACTCGCCGGGGACACGGACGTGTTGTTGCTCGACTCGCCTGCCGCGCTCTCGTCGAAGTCAGCGGTGTTGCCCGTCGTACTCGCGGACCGTGTCGTCGTCGTCGTCGAACCAACGATCCCCGCGCTCTCGGATGGACTGAAGGTCCAGGAGTACGCCCGCTCGTACGGCACCGAGACCGCGGGTGTGCTCCTCAATAAGGTCCGTGACGAGGCGGAAAACGTGGCCGAACAGGCGGGTCGGCACTTCGGTGGTCCGGTGCTTGCGAGTGTTCCTGAACACGAGGTCGTACGAGCGGCCCGCCGCGCCGGACTGCCCCTGCTCGCGCACGCACCCGACAGCGAGCCGGCGGCTCGGTACCGCGACGCGGCTGCGCGACTCGATGTCCGCGACGGCGACGGGGACGCGGTCGCGTCTCGATTCAAGAGCGCGGTCGTCCCCGACACGCCATGACGCGGTCGACGGGTCCGGCAGACGGATCGACTGGACGCAGGGAGTCAAGTGGTTCCGACGGACCGGAATCGTCGGAGCCCCCGGAGCTGCGGATCCCGCGGGGAGACCTCCTCCGGTCTCGCGTCGTCTCCGATGTCGCGACAACGCTGGCGACCGCGCTCGACCGGGAGCTAACCGGATACGCCACGCTCGTCCCGCAGGAAACGCTGTTGTTGGAGGGAGATGCCCGCGGTGTCGTCACATTCGCAGATGGGGTGCCGGTCCTCGCGTACAACACCGTAAGCGACAGGGGTGGCCCCGACGCGCTCGCCGAACTCGCCGTCCCTGGACCGTACCGAGTCGAGCTGTACGCCGTCGCCGCCGACGCCCTCGATGCTGCTCACGAGGAGGAGGCGCTTCAGGTGTCGCCGGGCGCGGTCGCGACCGAACTCGCGGACGCACCGGCACTCGCGGATCGGACGCGGGAAGCAGCCCCCGAGCATCGGCTCGACACGGACGACGGCGACGATGCGGACGCGGTCGCGGCGTTTCTCGAGGACGACGAGCGGATCGAGGCGATCCGAGAGCAGGCACGCGAGGAGGCGGCCGAGCGCGCGAGCGAGTGGGGACTCGACGACGCGCTCGACGACGAGATCAGCGGGCCAACGTCCGAAGAGATGGGCGAGGACCTCGACGGTGGTGGCAGTACGGGTGAGGTCGGTTTTGAGGACCTGTAGAATCGAAACGCGGTCTGAGATCGAAGCAGCTGATTCTCTGCGTCGGGGGTAAAAAATAGAACGCGTTGAACCGGGAACGCGTTAGCGTCGGCGGAGAGCGAGCGTTCCCACGACGACGAGCACCAGCGCGAGCACCCCAACGAGTGCGATCGGGGTGACGCCGAAGGCCTCGGTCGTCGTTTCGTCTGCGTCGCCGGAGTCGCTCTCGTCGGCACCGTCGTCCGCACTCTCGCCGTCGTCATCGCCGGATCCAGCGTCGTCATCGCTGGAACCGACGCCGTCATCGGTTGACGCGTCGGCACCCTCAACCGCGAGCGTACCCGCATCCACGTCGTCGATGGCGATTGCGTAGTCACCACCGTCGTCGAACGACGGGGTAAACGTCACGTCCCGCGTCTCGTCAGGGTCGACAGTGACGCGGCGGTCGTCGACGACCTCCCCGTCGACTTGGAGCGTTACTGATGTCGTTCCCTCGACATCGCCGGTGTTCTCTATCGTCGCCGAGACGACCGCGAGGTCGCCGACATCGATCGATGTCTCTTCGAGCGTGGCCGACGTCACGGCGACGCCGGACTCGCTCGCGCCCACCGCGAACACCGAGAAGCCCTCAGCGGTCGCGGTGTACTCGCCGTCGCCCTGATAGGCGGTCGGGACCTGCTCCCAGCCGCCGTCGAAGCGGTACAGCGAGACGTGTTCGGGGTCGGTGTCGTCGGAGAGTGAGGTCTCGTCGACCGTGAAGGTGAACGTACTCTCCGTGACGCTCTCGCTCTCGAAGCCGTCGGGCTTGAACTCGGTGTAGGTGAGCGCGCTCGCGGCGTCGAGTTCGTCGACCCCGTCGGGCAGCGCGTCCGCCTCCAGCGAGCGGACCGAGAGACCGAACTCGTCGACTTCGGAGTCGACGGCGACCGATACATCATCCATCGAAGTGCCATCTGCCGTGATGGCACCGTCAAGATCGGCGTCAACTGTCGCACCGGCAGCGACGGAGTCTGCCGACACGGACACGGCCCAGTTGTCCTCGGCGTCGACCGTCTCGGCGTCGACGCGGTCCTGCGTCGAGTCGCTACCCGACGGAGCACCGCCGCCGCCGGACGGGGCACCGCCGCCGCCGGGAGCACCGCCGCCGCCGGAAGCACCGTCGTCACCGTTGCCGGAGTCGTCGCCGCCGGAAGCGCCGTCATCACCGTCACCCGGGTCATCGCCGCTGCCGTCACCCGGATCGTCGGACAGGGAGGCGGTTAGGTCGACGTTCTCCACGGCACCGGACTCCCACTCGACGGTTTCGTCGGCGGGCTGGCCGTTCACGGTGAACTCGACCAGTTCGCCCTCGTCGTCCTCGTCTCCTTGAACGACGAGGTTCTCGTCGAATGCGGACGGGCTACCGTACTCGCCCGGGTCGTCAGTGAGGAAGCTACCGCGCTCCTCACCGTCGACGTAGGCGACGATCTCGACGCCCGCAGGTGCGGGATCGCCGTCGATGGTAACGTCGCCGTAGTACGACGCCGGCGGTCCCGGCGGCGATCCGTCCTGTGCGGCCACCGCCGCGGGAGCGACGGTGAACGCCGTCAGGACGACGAGGGCGAGCAGGAGCGTACGGGTGTGGTGTGTCCGTGTCATGTTGGTTTGATATCGTGTCCGTTCGGTTAAATCTTAGCCGGCGATTCCGACGGCAGCAGCGTCGATCCGCTCCTGCGTGTCGTCCTCGTCGGTTTCGATGCCGTCGCCGGTCGACGACGTCGCCGCGAACGTGGCCGCCTGTTCGACCGAGTTCGCGAAGAGCTGTGCGCCCTCAGCGGTGTAGTCGTCCGGGT
>CAYRWH010000106.1:0-6233 GCA_964427935.1 uncultured Halobellus sp.
CCCTGCCACGCGTAGACGACCTGGTCGTCGTCGCCCGCGATGAGCACCCGATCCATGTGTGGCCGCCACTCCTCGAAGACGCCGTACTGGAGCGTTGTGATGTCCTGGAACTCGTCGATGATCAGGTAGTCGACGCTCGGGACGAGCGAGCGTTGCGCGACGCGTTCGAGCATGTCCGCGAAGCCGACGAGCTCGTTGTCCCCCTTGTAGCCGCGCCACGCGCGGATCGTCTCCGGTACGTCGATTCGGTCGTCGTCGGAGGGCCACGTCGGCGTGTACTTGTTCCCCTGTTGGGCGTTAGGGTCCTCCTCGGGCGGGAGCCGAACTTCCTCGACGTTCCACTGGAAGGGTACGTCGTACCAGTCGGCCACGTCGCGCTCGGTCCGCTGGAGCCACTGCGAGGTGGCGATGATCTTGTTTCCGATAGTCGTCGACCGGGCGGTACGGCGACCAGCGCCGCCGTGTTGGTCCTCGAATTCGATCCCGTACTCCTCACAGAATGCCTCCTTGTCCTCGTCACCGACTACGTCGCCTCGCGAAAGATCGAGTAGCTCGTACGCCTTCGCGTGCATGGTACAAACGTTTCCTTGGAGGCTCCGCGGGGAGATGTCGAGCCGCTCCGCGAGGCGCTCGCGGATCTCCGCGGCGGCCGCACGCGTGTACGAGACGACCAGAATGTCACGCACGTCGGCGTTCTCGTCGTCCAATATCCCTTCAACGCGGTCGAGGAGGGCGGTCGTCTTCCCGCTACCGGGGCCGCCGAACAGTCGTGTGACGGTGGGATCGTTCATTACTGATCACTGATCCCGGCTCTTCTTAAACGCCGTGGCTCGAATCGGCGAGTATGCGGGCGTACAAGCCGGGATCCGACTTCGTTCAGTCTCCTCTGGTCGCTCGCGCTTCGCGCACGTCGGCACCGTCACGGACGAGGTCCTCGCAGGCAGGGCAGACGCGGGGCCGGTCGACATCGTTGGGCGTAAACACCCGTACGTAGTCTCTCGTGACGAACGAGCCGCAGTTCTGACAGTTCGGCATACGCGTCATTATTCAATAGTTCTACATAATACTACCGCCTATTATTCGTGGAAGAAAACACGTGGTCGGGTCGCTGCGTCCGACGTTAGCTTGGCCGCCAATCGCAGACGCCGCAACTCGCTGTTCCTTCCGGATGGAGCGCACCGCACTCGGGACACTGAAGCTTATTATACGATCGCTCCCAGCGTACGATCTCCGTCTCGTGGCCGCGGTCGGACAGGAACTCGTCGAACACGTCGTCGTTCGAGCTGGGTGCGCTAGACATTGCGTGTTACTCTATACCACGGTCGGTATAAGTATCTTTCCGTGGTTCCAATCTGACGCCACTAGCACGGGTCCCCGTCCGACTCTTGGCCTACCGGCCGATCGTTCCCTGCCGGGTAACCGGCGCGTCAGGGTCGATCAGGAACGCGACGACAACCGCGTCGTGTTCGGCGGTCAGCGTCAGGGTCCGGTCATCGACGAGCAGCCCACTCTCCGTCTCGTCGAAGTGCGTTCCGTCGGCGGTGACCGCGCCCTCGAAGATATAAAAGTACACGTCACGGTCCGTCTGTTCGGGGAGGTCGACGCTCGCCCCCTCGTCGAGTCGAACGTCGTACAGATCAACCGCGTTGCGCACGGTAACGGGAGCATCGGTGCCGTCGGGTCCGAAGACGTGCCGCCACTCGCCGGCGACGGGGTCTGGCAGGGGTGCGTGTTGAATCCCCGGCTCCAACCCCAGCTCGTGGGGCCGAACGAAGATCTGTAGCATTCGCAGCGGCGGGTCGTCCGCGGCGGTGTACTCGGCGTGCCAGAACTCCGTGCCAGCGTTCATCGCCATCACGTTTTCAGGGTCAGTTACGAGGTCGTTCCCCTGTCGGTCGTCGTGACGCATGACGCCCGCGGGCACCCACGAGACGATCTCCTCGTTCCGGTGCGGATGCATCGAGATCAGGGTGTCAGGGTCCATGAACGACTCGACGATCGTTGCGAGCGGCCCGTAGCCGTGGTCGTCGTGGTCGGGGAGATTCCGGCCGGGAAAGTTGAACCGGGTCCGGAACGACCCCTGATTTTGCGTTACGTTCGAGCGCGGGGCGGCGTATAACCCCGTCGTCGGCTCAGCGTCCATACCCGAAATACACGGGCTGAACGCGTATATACGCGTCGCGAGCGCGACACAACCTGACGGACCAGTTGCCGCCCGAGAGCTGGTCGCCGCCCGGGAGCTGGTCGCCGCCCGGGAGTCAGTCGCCGGGCTCGGGAGCTGTCCGGCCGTCGTCGTCGCCGTCGATCCACGAGACGACGGCCTCCTCGAAGGGACGCGAGTAGCCCATCAGCGTCGTCCCGAGGATTGCCATGATCAGCACGTACCCGACGGCGAAGGCGTTGATCGTCGCGGCAAGCTCTCCGGAGAACGTCCCGGCTTCCGCGCCGGCAACGGCGATAGTCGCGATGATCAACGAGAACTCCCCGCGGGTCGTCATCCCGAGTCCGACGCGGGTCGACCGCCGCGTGTTGAGGCCGAACGCCCGTCCACCGAGGAAGCCGCTCACCAGCTTTGTCGGGGTCGTAACGACCACCGCGAGCAGTATCAGTCCGGCTACGCCAGCAAACAGCGCGGGGTTCGTGATGAGCCCGATCCAGAAGAAGAACACCGCGGCGAAGGTGTCTCGGAGCGGTTCCAGTAGCTCTTCCAGCTGGTGGACGTAGTCGGTCGCTGAGAATGCCATCCCGACGAAGAAGGCGGCAACCGCCTCGCTCACGCCGAGCGCGAGCGCCGCGCCCGAAATCAACACGAGCACACCGACCGTTCTGAGTACGATGAACTCGTGGTCGTCGGTCTCAACGAGCCGCGAAAAGAAACTCGTCCCGACGTACACCAGAATCAGCAGCGCGAGGATGAACCCGATTGCGATCCCGATATCGAAGGCTGCCGCGCCGACGTCGCCACCACCGAGAACCAGCGCGGAGACGACCGCGAGGTACACCGCGATGAACAGGTCCTCGTAGACGAGCGTACCGAGCATCGGCTCGGACTCGTCGTTGGCGATCCACCCGAGGTCGATGAGCGACTTCGTGATCACCGCCGACGAGGAGATGTACACGATTCCCGCGACGAGGATCGCGGGCAACAGCTCGCCGAAGACGAGCCAGCCGATAACGAGACCGGCTCCGAAGTTGATCCCGAGGTCTATCGTCCCTGCCGTGCTGATCTCGGTCCGGCGTTCGAGCAGCCGGTCGAGGTTGAACTCGAGTCCCAAAAAGAACAGGAGGAAGACGATCCCGAGCTCCGCGCCGAGCACGATGAACTCCGACTCCGCGACGAACGCGGTGCCGATCACCGGAAGCTCGACTTGCCCGAGTACGAACTCGCCCAGCAACATCCCAATCACAATATAAAACGGAATGACGGACTGGCCGAGCCGATTCGCGAGCGCGCCGGCGCCGGCGATCGCCGCGAACATGATACCGATCTCTAAGAGGAGATCAGCCACTGTACATCACCTCTGAGCGCGGGGCCGCGACCGCAGGACGCTGTGGGGACTCGGCGGTCATTCCGTGAGCAGCGTTTCGAACGCCTCACAGTTCTCACGGGTTCCGACCCCGATCACGGTGTCTCCCTCCTTCAGACGGGTGTCGGCGGGCGGGCTATCGATCGTCTCGTCGTTACGCTGGATGGCGACCACCGTGAGCCCCGTTTTGTTGGCGATGTCCGCACTCTCTAAGCTCTCTCCGATCAGCTTCGATCCGGGATGAAGCTCGTACCACTCCAGCAGGATTCCGCCGGGTAGCGTGGTTTCTTTGGTTCCAGCCTCGATCGGCTGGAAGTGTGCGCCCTCGATGATCGATCCGATGGTTCGAGCCAGCTCGTCGGGAAACTCGAACACCTTCTCGGAGTCGGCGTCCGGATCGGGACGGTGAAAGATCTCTCGTTTTCCGGTGTTGTGGATGACGACGACCATCTGTCCGTCCGCGAGGTCGATCTCGAACTTCTTCCCGACGCCGGGAAGGTCGGATTCCGTAATCGGCATACGCGGACATGTGACCCGACCAGTATAAGTTACCCGTGGTGTTGGACGCGAAATACTCGAACTGTTGTCCGCGATTCTCCTGTCTCGCGTCCGACGAGCGTCAGTCGCGTACAAAACGCTAAGTGTACTCGGGTTGTGGTCGGTGGTATGTGGCGATCCCGGCGGAACCGGGACCGGCGGACGGTGGTGTGTATCGCGTGTGGCGACTCTGTGTTGCGTGAGGACGCCCGCGAGTACGACAAGGAGGGGGACCGCTGGAACCGGCGCGAAAAAGAGTTCGAGTACCTCTGTACCGACTGTGACGACGACATCTGCCATCAGCCCCGCAACGGGCTCGAATCGCTGATACTCTCTATCGAATCCGACGGACTCTCCCGCGAGGAGTTCCTCGATCGATACGTTGCGGCGGTCACCGACTCCGCCGACCCCCCAGAAGACTGATAGTCTCGCCCCTCGCTTCGCCCCGACATGTCCCTCCACACCAGCAGTGTCGCGTTCGTCACGTCGACCGCGGCCAACATGGCAAACGCGGTCGACGGTCCCACTCTCCAGATCGGTCTCCAGTTCGGCGTCCCCCCGGTCGTCCTCATCCTCGGCCTCCTCGTTGCGCTCGTCGGTGTCGCGATGACGGCGTACGGGCTCTCGGGGTCAGTACACGCGCTCCGAGTCCTCCGCGCTGGCAACGTTGCTCCGATGAGTCTCGCGTCTGACGACCGACGGGTCCGACTCGTCGGGCGTGCGGAGTCGGTCGAAAAGACCCTTCTGACGCCGTTTACCGACGAGGACGCGCTCTGTCTCGCCTACGAGGTGGCAGAGTATCGGACCGAGGGCAAGACTCAGTCGTGGTCGCGGATCGATTCCGGCGAGGCGGGGGTTCCCTTCCGGGTTGTCGTCAACGGGACGGGGGTCCGTGTCGACCCCGCGAAGGCGACGTTCGTCTTTGGTCTCGACGAGTCGATCCGGGTCCGGTCGAACGAGGAACCACGGGAGCGGATCCGTCGATTCGTGGACACCTTCGACGCGGTGGACGAGGTTCACCCCGGCTACGACGTGGGACCGTTCACGGTCGGCCGCGGCCCCGACCGCCGGTATCGCCAGCGGGTTCTCCGGCCGGGCGACGAGGTGACCGTCGTCGGCGACGCGAGCGCGTTCCCCGACGCGCCGGTCGGCGAAGTGAAATCACGGATCGCGAGCGGGAACCCGTTCGTTGTGAGCGACGCGAGTCCACGCCGGACCGCGCTCAGACTGATCGGGCGGTCGGCGCTCCCACTCGCCGGGGGCTGCCTGCTCGTCGTCATCGCCGTCGCGTTCCTCACGCCGGTCTGGCGGCCGATCGTCGGGTGATCCCGGGGATCGACCGCCATGTCGGGCACGTCCCCGACAGGCCTTTCTAACGGACGCGCGTTGGTCCGCGTATGTCAGACGACGAGCCGAAACAGGGGTCCGCCGAGGACCAGGGTCCGGTGACGATCACCGAGGCGCTGGCCGACCGGCTGGCCGACAAACGGGAGGAGCTGTTCGAGGAGTTCGGGATCCGCGACGAGTTCCCCCCGGAGGTCCTCCGCGAGGCCGAGACCCGAACCGAGGGCGTGTACGACGAGATCGAATCGGAGATCGACGAGCGGCGGGACCTCCGGGAGTTGACGACGTGGACGACCGACCCGATCGACGCACAGGACTTCGACGACGCCATCTCGATCGAGCGCGAGGAGGACGCCTACCGGCTCTGGGTCCACATCGCCGATGTCACCCACTACGTCACACCGGACACCGAAATGTGGGACGAGGCGGTCGAGCGCGCGAACACCGTCTATCTCCCCGACTACACCATTCACATGCTCCCACCGATCCTCGCCGAGACGGTCTGCTCGCTCGTCCCCAACGAGGACCGGCTCGCACACACGGTGGAGATGGAGATCGACGACGAGACGCTCTCGTTCGAGGACATCGACATCTACAAATCCGTCATCAACTCCAACGAGCGGCTCACCTACTCCGAGTGCGAGGAGCGGCTGGAGGACCCCTCCCTCCCGCTCGGCGAGGAGAACGAACTCGTCTTCGAGCTTGCCGACCGGATGCACGAGCAGCGAAAGGAGGACGGCTCACTCGTGTTGAACCCCCGCCGGGACCGGGCACACACCATCATCGAGGAGTGTATGCTGAAAGCGAACAAGGCCGTGACACACA
>CAYRWH010000107.1:0-6215 GCA_964427935.1 uncultured Halobellus sp.
CTCATACCCTTTTAAATACGATCTCGTCGCCGGCGATCTGATATACCCACTCCCGACATCGCTCGCGATCGTCGCTGTGGTCAGCGCGGACAGCAGCCTCACGAGCGGCGGCTGGTCTGTCGCCCGCCGCGACGTAGTCGGCGAGCGGTACCCTTTTGCGCGGTTCTCGCGTTGTGTCGAACGAATGAGCGAGACCGCACGTGAGGAACTCTCTCGTCGGATAGCCGGCGAGATCACGCTCAGCGACGACCCCGGAGCGACCCTCCGGAAGTGGCGGACCGACTTCGATGTCTCACAGACGGAGTTGGCCAATCAGCTCGGCGTTTCCTCGTCGGTGATCTCCGATTACGAGAGTGGGCGGCGTGAGAGTCCCGGAATCGGCGTCGTGCGGCGAACCGTCGAGGGGCTACTCGACATCGACGAGCAGCGAGGGGGTGGCCGGCTTCGACAGTACGCGCGGGTGCTCTCCGCCGGCTTCGAGAGTGACATCGTTCACGATCTCCGGGAGTACGCCACCGCGGTTCCGCTGGAATCGTTCTACGAGGCGATGGGCGCGACGGAGGTCGTCCGGGGTGACCGCGACCACGTCAACGGCCACACCGTCATCAACTCCATACAGGCGATCACGCGGCTGTCGAGCGAGGAGTTCTACCGACTGTACGGACAGTCGACGAACCGGGCACTCGTGTTCACCCGCGTAACCCGCGGGGAGTCCCCGCTGGTCGCGATGCGAGTCGTCAGCCCGACACCGAACGCCGTCGTGCTTCACGGGATCGACGACGACGACCTCTGGGAACACGCGAGCGACCTCGCGCGCGTCGATGGGTTCTCGCTGGCGACCTCGACGCGTGACCTTGATGAGTGTTTAGCCGACCTCCGGGCGCTGTAGCGACTGTACCTCACGAATACGGTGGGTGTTTGTCCACCGTCGTGAAACGTCGTGATCGAGGATCTGAAACCGTTGGGCCAGCAGTGTCCGAGTATGAGCGAACGCGAAACCGATCTCACGGCCGAGGAGTACACGGAGGCGATAGCCGAGAACAGACGCGAGAAAGACGAGTTCTTCACCGACCACCCGCAGTCGCCGATCCCGCCGGAACACCGGGAGGAGTTCGACGGTCTCGCGTACTTCGAGCCCGATATTGCGTATCGCGTAGAAGCGACCGTGACGGTTCACGACGATCCCGAACCGGTGGAGATGGAGACGACCGCAAGCAACCCGGTTCGCTACCTTCGCGTAGTAACGTTCCAGTTCGAAATCGACGGCGAGGAGTACACACTCGCTGGCTACAGTCAAGACGAGGAGGAAGAGGGGATCTTCGTCCCGTTCCGGGACAAGACGACCGGCCAGCAGACGTACCACCAGGGCCGGTACATGGAGTTGGAGCCGGAGGAAACGATCGAGGACGGCGATGTCGTCGAACTCGATTTCAACCTCGCGTACAACCCCTTCTGTGCGTACAGCGAGACGTTCGCGTGCCCGCTACCGCCAGAAGAGAACTGGCTTGAGACCATCATTCCCGCGGGGGAGCGCGCCATCGATCTCGAATGAGCGACGCCCCGGATCCGACGCGGTCGAACGAGTCGGCGGACGCAGCCGACTCCGCAGTCATTAAACGCGCGGCGGAGGTCGAGTCCGACCCGGTTTCAGCCGCCGAAGGACTCAAAAAGGGCGTCCTCCTCGACGCCTCCGACGGCGCGCCGAACTTCTCGCTTCGACGGTTCGAACTCACCGCCGGCAGCGAGGTCCCGCGCCACACCAATGCGGTTGAACACGAGCAGTACGTCCTCGCCGGCGAGTACGTTGTCGGGATCGGCGACGAGGAACACGTCGTCACCGCCGGTGACGCCCTGTTAATCCCGGCAGGCGTCGAGCATTGGTATCGAAACGAGGGTGACGAATCGGGCGCGTTCCTCTGTGTCGTGCCCAACGGTGACGACACGATCGAACTCGTCGAGTGAACGACCCGAAAACGAATCAGAACGCCGACGTTCCAGTTATCGTCACGCTTCGTCCGTCTATCTCGTAGTCGGGACGGCTGAGGAAGTCGGAGAACTGACCGCTCTCCTCGATGTACTCCTCGATATCCCGCTCGACGACATCACCCTCGTCGAGGAACACCAGCACCTCAGTTTCCTCGACTTCTCGACCGTTGATCGTGGTCGATTCGCCTTCCGCCACTTGTCGCTCGAAAACACCCGAATCGGGTGCGTTGCTCTCGACACGGTCGAACGATTCTCCTTCGACGATGTGTCCGCTCGGGAGCGCATCCATGAGTACCTCCATGTCGGAGAGCGCGTCGGTGTAGCGAGTTACTTCGCCGCCCTCAGTGTCGAGGATGAGTTCGGCTAGCTGCGCCGCGTCCGGATCGGTGGAACTGTCTCCCGCCTCGATTGCGACCTCGGAGGAGACAGCGACCGCGTCACCGTCGTTGCGGTCGTATATCGTCAAGTCATCGATGCTACGGACGCGATCGTAGCCCGCCCCTTCGAGGTTCGTTTCTGCCCACTCGTCGTCAAAAGAGCCGAGATACACGGTGAACGACTGTCCTGTACCCGTGTCGACTTCTATCTGAGTATCGACATCGGTAGACGTTACGGCCCCAAACTGTGGGTTTGGCCTGAATTCGAATTCGAGGGCTCGGTCGTCGATCGCATCAACCAGTGCGGCTGGCGACGTTGCCGAGAACTGGTAGTGGTCGAGATTCGAGTCAACCTGTCGCGGGTCCGGAAGCCACGCGCTAACGTCGCCAAGCGATCCGGCGTCGTCTCCGCCGAGGATATCCGTACATCCAGCGAGCCCTGCGGTCGCAACCGTACTACCTGCCAGCAAGAACTGTCGTCGGTTCATACGCTACTCCTTATGGATCATCTGATATATTGGTTTTGATAGGAGATTTGAAACGCGAGTTATTTGACGCTCCCCATGTGCTCGGCGATGTATCCAAATTGATCCGCATATCCGTACGCGGACAAGAGAACCGGATAGAACGTGTGTTCGGCGTGAAGTGGCTCTCCGTCAACCGCCGCAAACTGCTCTCCGGCGTCCACGCGCTCGAAGTTGCGGGCAAACACTTCGTACTCTTCGGCCGGCGGTTTCGGGATTCTATCGCGGAGTCGGAACACCGGGACATCCTCGCGACCGCCGACATCGACGACGCCGTCCGCACCCGGGGCCGGCAGCGCGCCGGTCGCCGCGAGAAACGCACGTGAGAGCCAGTACGCGTTGTCCGCTGCGGCGTCGCTACCCTGAAGTCCGGCCTCTACTTCGAGGGTGTGTGGATGTTCGATCAGCCGCCCCTCAGTGAAGGCGTCGGTCTGAATAACCGCGTCTACCGGAAGATGTGGGACGACGGCACGTGCGACTTCGTCCATCGAGTCGACGACGACAAACGGCTCCGCGTACGACTGCGTCGAGTGTATCGCCAGTGTACTACAACCGACGAGTTCGGACTGGAGCCGATGGGCGAGTCGCCCCTCGTGGGTTTCGGCGTCCGGATCGCCGGGAAACGAGCGATTAAGGTCGACGTCGAGATAGCGCTCTTCGGCTGTGAGTGCCGCCTCGTTCGCGATGATCAGTTTGACCGGACGCTCGACCGCCGGATCCTCGGCGACGAGTCGCTCGACGGCTCGGGCACCACAGGGCTCGTCCCCGTGAATGCCCCCAACGACGGCGACCTCCGGCGGTCCGTCGCCTAATTCGTACACGTCCATACAGGATGGAGACGGCCGGCGGGTAAGTGGTGTTCGGATCCGACACGCTCTCAAATTAGGTCATTCCCGATCCCGGTCACCCATCTGATTCGTCTGCCCCCGGTACGATCGGATCGAATCGGAGAATATCCCCGGAGACAACCCCGCGGTCCGCCGTCCATCGATAGCCGACCTCCAGCACGTACTGCCCTCGACCGTGGTACCGCAGTTCCTCGCCGTCCTCGTCCGGGCCCGGCGCGGGTGCGTGGTGTATCTCGGTGATCACGCCGGCGGCATCGGCATAGACGATATCGATCCCGAACGCCATCTCTCGCATGACGAAGGTTCGGTTCTCGACCGATTCGTACACGAACAACATCCCCCGGTTCTCCGGAAGCGATTCCGTGTCGCTCAGTCCGGTGTACCGAAGCTCCGGCGTGTCCGCAATCGCTGCCGTCACTGACCCACGCATCTCCCCGTCGGGCGTCTCGACGCGGACCTCACGGGTGTCGTACTCCCGGTGGATCGCGTCGGCAGAGCGGTCGGCGTCGGCAGAGCGGTCGGCGTCGCGGCCAGCGCTCCCGGCCTCAGTCGTGGGATCGAGACAACCGGCAACCGGGAGCGTGCCGGCGATGCCGACGGTCCGGAGCCACTGCCGCCGGCTCGACGACGAGTTTCGACTCGGTGTCCCCCGAGAGTCAGTCATTCAAGTTGCTCGGCGTAGGCGTAGTGTTCGTCTCTCGCTCTCGGATGGTCTCCGTCGAGTTCGATCTGCCACCCGTCCACCGCGCTCGGATCGTCGAGCGCACTTGCGAGCGTGGTTCGGATGTCGGCCACGTCGACCCCGTAGAAGTCGTCGGGGACGCCGTGAAGGTACTGGAGGGCGGTCTCGAACAGCGATCGCATTCCGTTGTCGTTCTCGAAGTCGACGTGTTTGTACGCGCCCGCGGCGACCTGTACCATCCCGTGGAGGAACGCGCTCTCTGTCGTCCCACGCCCGTAATTGTACCACTCATCCTCGAAGCAGTCGTGTGATTCGTGGTACGACCCGTCGTTGTACAGTCGGACACCGTTTATTACCGCCCGCCGAAGTGTCCCGTGTTCCCACCCGTTAGATTCGCCGCGTTCCCGCCGCCACCCGGTCGGGTTCCCGGACACCGGCGGGGCAACGGTTGCGTCGCGGGTGTGATCGTCCATACCCACCCATTACCCCCACCGAACCTAATCGTTTCGTGGAGAACACGAGTCGTGACCTGCTCGATCGGAACCGACGATATAAAGAACTCCGGCGGCGAACAGTCGGTCGCGTGCGAGGGTAGCCAAGCCCGGAAACGGCGGCGGACTCAAGATCCGCTCCTGTAGAGGTCCGTGGGTTCAAATCCCTCCCCTCGCATGAGCGCGTCACAGCGCGCGAATGCACAGAGCGGGAGAATTTGAATCAGGGAGCGCCTCTGGCGCGACCGTGGTTCAAATCCCTCCCCTCGCATCGCAGGGGCTTTCACCCCACGATGCGGAAGACCGCTCTTGGAGCGCTCTTCCCTCGCAAAAACTCTCTCACCCCGCCAGCCGCGGCACCGAGTTCCGTCCTCAGAGCGATCAGCGACTCGTGTGCGCAGAGCGGTCACAAAAAAGCGCAGCTGACAGCCGCTACCGACCGCGGTTCGTCTCGTCTAGCACTCCGACCAGCCGCAGGACTCGCACGTCTTACAGCCCTCGGAGTAGTAGAGGTTCATCCCGCCACATTCGGGACACTCGGGCGACTCGCCCGCCTCGATCAGTTCCTGCATCGCGTCGTCCGCGCCGTCAGCGTCACCCTCGACCGTTGGGCCGCCCCCATTCGCGCCTGGGGCATCCGTCGCAGTTCCGGCGTCGACCGCGCCGCCGTCGGTCTGGCTCGTCGGCTCCGCAGCGAGGTCTCGCTCGACATCGTCGAGGCTCTGCTGCTGGGGAATCCCCTTGTCGACATCGTCGTCGAGGTAGCGACGGAGCGCGGTGCCGATCGCGTCCGGAATCGACTGGATCTGCTCGCCCTTGTCCCAGGCGACCTTCGGGCTCCGGGTGCCCTGTAGCTCGTCGACGATCTCCTCGGGGTCGACGCCCGAGCGGAGCGCCGTCGAGATGACCTTCGCGAGCGCCTCGGTGAAGGAGTTGGTGTAGCCGCCGGAGTGACCGATGTTCGCGAACAGCTCGAACGGCCGACCGTTCTCGTCTTCGTTGATGGTGACGTACAGCTTCCCGTACCCCGTCTCGACGCGCTGAGTAACCCCCGAGAGCGAGTCGGGACGCGGGCTTCGTTCGCTGTAGTCGATCCGCGGCTGCTCGCTGGCTTCGAGCAGGTCCGCGATTTCGGTGTCGATCGCCGCCTGCACGTCTTCGTTGTCGAGGAACGCCTCGACGCCGCCGAACACCTCGCCGATCTGCTCGACGATGGTCTCTGCCGCCTCGCTCTCGTCGGCGAACTCCGTGTTCTTTGCACGGGTCGTCAACACCTGCTTCGAGCGGGTGCCGTCGCGGTAGACGGT
>CAYRWH010000108.1:0-6210 GCA_964427935.1 uncultured Halobellus sp.
CTCATAACGGAGTGATCGCCGGTTCAAATCCGGCAGGGCCCATTTCTCGCGGCGAACACCTCCGCGAGCCGCGAGGCTGGAGAGCCGGATTTGAAGCAGGGAGTGTAGCAAGCGAACGCGAGCGGAACGACCGAGGTTCAAATCCGGCAGGGCCCATTAATCATTCCGGAACGGGTGACTCGCGGCACTTTTTATATAGGACGTTTCTCCGTCGCTAGGCCATTATAAATAAACGGACCGTACCAACCAGTTGGCCCGTTAGAGAAACTGGAATAAGAGCGGTTGTACCGACGTACTCAGTTACTGAGTAATTTCTCCGCCGACATCGGTACCATCATTGAGTTCGATCGTCCTGTCGAGGAGAACCGAATCACTCGGTTCGTGGATCAGACGGACGCGAATTTCTTCACCGGCGCCAGTAGTAGTTTCGCTGTCCTCACCGTAACTCACAGTAGCTGAGTCGCCGACGCTGAATCGACTGTCAAACAGTCCGGATCCGGTCGCCTGCGAGGTTCCGTTACCGACGACCACGCGGAGGTCACCGGAGGGGATCGAGTCGCCGCCGTTGTGTTCGAAGGTTGCGTTGCTTGCTCCCTCATCGAGGCTTACGCTGATCTGTGCCGTCGGCTGGTTGTCGCCGAGCGAGTCGCCGAGTCCGAGGACGAACGTCCCGATGACGGCCGCTAGGATCACGGTGATCGCAACCATTAGAATAACGCCGATAACCGGACTCACTGCGCGGTCGTTTCCGTCGAAGATGTCGTGTGTGTTCATGGGTATCTCCAGTCGAGTGCCGACGACAACCCGGTGAATCGAGCCGAACATCGCGTCGACTTGAAACGATCCGAGTGGGTCGATCGGTCGCTGGTTACTCGTACATCTGAGTCGGGTATATAAATACGATCGCACCCAAATATCAGGTTTGAGTTTTGTCGAAAGCGAGCCGAAACGACGTGTCGTGGGGTACGACGGTCGAGGGACCTGAAAAGAGGACGTCAGTCGACGTGTTCGAAGTTCACTCGGTGGGTTCACACGGGCATCGATCAGCCGATGTGGTCAGTCCAGTAGGTCGACCAGTCCGTTCACGTCATCGAGGACGGCGTCGGCTCCCTCGGCGTTGAACGCAGAGCGCCCGGAGTCACCAGTCAACCCGCCCGTGAGGACGCCAACCCCGTAGTACACGCGTGACTCGTCCTCGCAGGCGGCGTTGCGTGCGGTTCGGACATCGTCAAGGGTGTCACCTGTGAACACGACCCGTTCGGCGTCGAACCGTTCGGCCAACGCGACCAGACCCTCCGGATCCGGCTTTCCCGCTTCCGGGTCGTCCATCGTGATCCGGTGGTCCTCCGGAACGTCGAGCCCAACGCGGTCCAGAGCGATGTCGGCCTCGGCCGCGGGCCGCCCGGTCAACACGCCTACGTCGAAGCGGTCGGTCAGGTCCGCGAGGGTTTCGGGATCGACGAGCGTCGGCTCGTCGTGAATGTATCCCGACGACGACACCGGCGGATCACCGCCTTCGAGGTCGCGGTACAGCTCTTCGCCGAGGTAGAGCGCCTGAAAGACATCACGGAGGCGGTCGGTGTCCCACTGGTCCCGAACCCGCGCCTGTGCGACACTGGGAAGGTCGCCGACGACACGCTTCGCCGCCTCGATTCCCCCGTCGTCGTCGGCCGCGATCCGGTCAGTGAACGCTTCGAGGTCCATCCGGAGCCCCTCACGTCGAGCGAGAACGAACAGCGCGGCCGCGTCGGTCAGCTCCCAGTCGTTGTTGAATCCGCCGGCGTCCTTGAACGACTGGATCCCCTCGCGGTCGATGGTCTTTCCGCACACCCGGTCGACCGATTCAACGATCGCTCGCCGATACGAGTCCGCAACATCGACTAACACCCCGTCGATGTCGAGTACGACAGCGTCGACCTGCATGTCCGTACCCGGGCCGGCGGGGGGAATGAACGTTCGGATCCACGCTCACGCGCCGAACTCTTCACCCGCGTCTTCGACGGGAGAGCCAGACTCAGTCAGATCCCGCGGGTGCGACGTACACTGTCGTCCCGCGGACGGATTCACGCTCGACAGAGACGACCGGCTCCTCGAAGCCGAGGGTCGTGAACAGACAGTCCGCATCGAGCGCGTCGGCGAGGGAGACGGCGGGTCGCTGGAGCTCTCCGGGGAGGTTGATCCCGTACACTGCGTCGAAGGCGCCGGATCCCAGCGTGACCGAATCGGAGGTTTCGGTCGCCTCCGACTCATTCGCTTCGACCGACTCGGCTTCGACCGCCTCCGGATCAGCCGGACCGGTTGGTCGCGGGTTGCCGGGGCTGGTGGGTGGACTATCGAGCGCCGAGAGCGGATCGTTGAGAGACGCGAGGCCCACAACATCTCCCCGCCGGATCAGAACCGATCCGTCAGCATCGGTAGGACCGTATTCGATTGCCCCGTCGACCGCGACATCGACCGCGACCACGTCACATCCGCGGTCGGCGAGCGCGCGAGCGACGCCTCGACGGTCACCGATGCCGATTTCCAGCAGTCGGTCGTACCGGTTCAGCCGATCGACGAGGGGCTGACGCGAGGGGGATACCACGGCGCGGGGTTTATGATTGCCGCGGTCAAAAGCAGTTCCATGCTCGTGGACATCGTTCCCGTCGGGGAAGTCACCCCACGCGTGAAGCGGGAGGCTTCCGCCGCGCTCCGGTCGGTATACGACTGTGACGTCACGGTCCACGACGACCAAGCGGTCCCCGAGAACGCGTACGACTCCGATCGAGGACAGTACCGCGCCGAGGACCTCATTGAGGTCGTCGGGCGCGTCGGTAGCGGCGAAAAGAACATCGGCATCACGCCACGGGACCTCTACTACCGCCGCCGAAACTACGTGTTCGGGCTGGCGTATCTCAACGGAAGCGGCTCCGTTATCTCGACGCACCGCCTCCGAACCTCCTCGGACGGGGGCGTGTCGACGAAACCGGCGGTCGATGTTTTCGCGGACCGAGTGCGAAAGGAAGTGGTTCACGAGATCGGTCACACGCTCGGACTCGAACACTGCGACAACAACAAGTGTGTCATGTGTTTTTCGCCGACCGTCCGCGAGGTTGACGTAAAAGAGGAGAACCTGTGCGGCTCGTGTTCCCGGCTGGTGCGGTGAGTTCGAGCCCGGATCGGCGGACCAAGTGAGCGGCTCCGCCGGTAGAGGTAAACCCCATCCGATCGAAACGGGAAGTATGGCCGCAAAGCCGGAGTACCGCGACCGTCCGGACGTCGAGGTTGCGATACTCGATGCGCTCGTCGATCGCGGCGACGACGGGATGACCGTGCTAGAACTCCGTGCCGCCGTCGATGCCGACATCGACGCGATAGAGGAGGCGCTCTCGACACTGAAAGCCGACTCGCTGATCACCGTCGAAAACGGAGACCACGTTCGCGTCCACCCACATGACCGGGTGGTTCCCGACCCGGACGCACCGGACGACGACCCACAGGGCGGGCTCGTCGACGCCATCCGAGACCGACTCGGACTCTGAGACCCGCGACCTTTTGCCGCTGCCCCAACTCGGTACGGACATGACGCTCGTCTCCGACGCCCACGTCGACCACGGCGCGAGCTACCGCGACCGCGGTGGTCGACAGGTCGTCGATCACTACGGAAAACCTGAGCGTGTCGGGAAAGCCGTCCGCAACGTCGTCGGCACGATAGAGATGGGATACGGCGTGCTCGCCGTCACCGGCGAGGACCGCGTCGATTTCGTCGACAACGCCGTCACCAACCGGGTTCCCGACGAGGACGGACGTGGGGTGTACGCGCTCCTACTCGATCCACAGGGCGGGATCGAGACGGACATGTACGTCTACAACGCCGGCGAGCGCCTGCTCGTCTTCGTGCCGCCGGAGCGAGCCGGTTCCGTCCGAGAAGACTGGTCGAGCAAGACGTTCATCCAAGACGTTGCGATCGAGGACATCTCCGACCAACTCGGCGTCTTCGGGGTCCACGGTCCAAAATCAACTGAAAAGGTTGCGTCGGTCCTCGGCGGACCGGGTGCGCCCGAGGAGCCGCTGACGTTTGTTCGTGGATCGATGGTCGACGCTGGAGTCACTGTGATCGCGACCGACGCTCCCCTTGGCGAGGAAGGGTACGAGGTGGTCTGTGCGGCCGAGGACGCTCCACAGCTGTTCGACACGCTGATCAACCGCGGCCTCAACGCTGCTCCCTTCGGCTATCGGACGTGGGACGCGCTGAGTTTGGAGGCAGGCACACCGCTGTTCGAGTACGAACTGAAGGGTGTCGTCCCGAACGTCCTCGGGATCCGCAACGCGCTTGACTTCGAGAAGGGATGTTACGTCGGTCAGGAGGTCGTCTCTCGGGTTGAGAATCAGGGCCGACCCAGTCGCCGGCTGGTCGGACTGGCCCTCGACGGACTCGCAGACGCATTGTCGGGAGTCGACCGCGACGCCGATCCGGACACGGTCTCCGATCAGCTTCCGGATCCGGGTGCGGCCGTCTTCGACGGCGACGAGGCTGTCGGCGAGGTGACACGGGCGGCGGTTGGCCCAGACTCCGGAGCTCCGATTGCGCTCGGACTCGTCGGCTTCGATACGGTGTCGGAGTCCGTTACCGTTCGGGTCGACGGCACGGAGGTACAAGCGAGCCGATCCGAGCTTCCGTTCGTCAACGGAAGCTCTCGCTCCGGACGACTACCAACGTATCCGGAAGCGTAACCCGGACCAAGTCCGTCGTCAAATTCGCCCTCACAGCACGAACGCAACCGCGGAGTAGACGCCGAAGCCGAGTACCAACGATCCGACCAGCGATGCGACCCACGCGAGCACCGTGTACCCCATCTTCGAGCGACTGACGCCGGCGTCGCCAGCGGCGTAGCCGGCACCGACGATCGCCGAGACAATGATCTCGTTGAACGAGACGGGGATGCCGAACGCGACTGCTGCCTGCGCGATCGCGAACGAGGGGATGAGCGCCGCGATTGACCGGCGTGGCCCCATCGAGGCGTAATCTTGTGAGATAGCTTTGATCATCCGGGGCGCACCGGTCCACGAGCCGGCCAGAAGCCCAAGCCCCCCACCGACGAGCAGGGCAAGGAGGGGAACGTCGACATCCCCGAACACCGGAACGAGCGGCCCAATCGCGAGGCCGACCTGTGATCCGCCGGCCGAGAACGCGACGAGTCCACCCATCGCGAGCAGAAACCGGCGCTGTGCGCCCGCGCGGTCGCGACCGATATCGAGGTAGACGATCCCGGCAATGAGACCGGCGAGGGCGATCGAGACCGCGACGGTTCCCGTGAGATCTGGAATGCCGAGTCCGGCACCGATCGTCCCAGCGATCGAGGCTTGCTCGCCGGCCGGGCCGAGCAGAGCAAAGCCGATATTCGCGAGGATCACGCCGACCACGCCGGCCAGCGTTGCGGTGAGCGCTCGTTCCGGAAGACGATCGCCGATAAGCGCCCGTGCGACGACATAGGCGACCCCCCCGCCGACGAAAGGTGTGAGTATCCACAGCGTGAGGATCTCCGCGTACTTGGCCCACGCCGGATCGCCGCCGAGCGCGAGCCCAACGCCGACGACAGCACCGGTGACCGTGAACGCGGTCGCGATCGGGTAGCCGGCGAACACGCCGATCGCGACGAGGGCCGCGGCAGTGAGCAGCGCGACGATCGCCGCGCCGGCAGTGAGGGTAACACCGCCGATCAGCTCAGTTCCGACCGCCTCTGTGACGTTCGCACCCTGTAACACCGCGCCGAGGAACCCGAGGACGCCGACGACCAGCCCGGCCCGCATCACCGAGATGGCGTTGGCACCAACCGCAGGCGCGAACGGTGTCGAGCCCGACGAGCCCGCGCCGATCGACCACGCCATGAACAGACTGGCGATGCCCGCAACGAGGAACGTGAGTGTCGTGACGACGACCATCGCTATTGTTGCCCGTCCTCGTATCCCTCACGGAGACCCATCAGGGTTCGACGGACAAGGAGAAATCCAAAAAAGAAGAGCCCGAGAAGGATGGCGAGAACGAGGATTGGGAGAATATCCACCGAGGTCATACACGAGGATCCGTGGGCATCGACTTGTGCGTTTCGACGCGCGCGTCGGCAGAGGGCCATACGTGGCGGTCGTTCCAAATCAGTTCAGATGGCTAAAACGCGTGTTTGTGTCTCGAATACGTATAAGTCAGTTCCGTCGATACGTTCGGGTGCGACC
>CAYRWH010000109.1:0-6206 GCA_964427935.1 uncultured Halobellus sp.
ATGAGCCGAACGCAGGCGAAACAGGAGTTCTGGGGCGGCGACGTACAAGACGACCTGGAGTCCGGCCAGTCGATCTACGTGAAAGCGGAGTCCGGCGCGACGATCGCCGAGGAAGCACCTGGCGTTTATAAGGACATCGACGAAGTGATCCGCGTCAGCGACGAACTCGGCATCGGCGACAAGGTCGCCCGTACGTTCCCCGTCTGTAACATCAAGGGGTAAGCGATCATCGGGTACGGTGATCCCTTCCAACGCCTTGGCCTGCCCCGCAATCGCCCCGCGTCGCACCGCAGCCTTTCCCGACCTCACGGACGGTCGTGATTTTATTCCTCATCGGCGATGACCGATGCGGTTCGAGCGGCCTTTTATATCTGATAGCGCGCCCAGTTCGGCTCGGAATGACGGATCACCAACGCGACGGGGAGACCCCAAAGACGAACGAGACACCGGAAACGGATGGGGGACTGGAAACGGATGAGCGGCCGGAAACCGATGACGTATCACGGACAGCTGACTCATCCCCGGCACGCGTGACCGATCGCCGGTCGTTCGTCGGCGGTCTCACGGCGGTCATTGGTGCCGGGCTGACCGGAGCCGCTGTGCTCGCAACGGCTCCCGAGCCGAGCGCCGCCGTGGACGGCGACCCGGCAGCCTTCGAAGCCGGAGACGGCCCGACGGTGACGAGCAACGACGGGCGTGTCGAGTCTGTCTACCTCTCTCCCCGAATCGAAGTCTCGTGGCGCGATTTCGGAGATGGTGTCGACGAAGTCTCGGTCACCCTCGCTGCTGGAACCGCAGATGGCGTCGACAGGCTCTACGCCGAGACCCTGAGCGCTGACGACCCCGACGCGACCCCCGGCGACGTGGCGAGCGTCGATCAGTTCGACGGCGGGTCAGTCGCCGGGAGCCTGGAACTCGCCCTCGAACGCGTCGACGCGACCGAGCGCGGCGAGAGGGTGACGAGCGCCGCACTGAGCGATGAGACGCTTGCGGGTGGCGAAACCGAGACGACCACGGTGGATCTGGTGGTGCGCGCGGAGGTCGTTGGGGGGCGCGATGAGACCACTGTTGTCCGAACGACAACAGTCGATGTCGCCGTCGAAAACCCCGACCCCGACGCCGCTGCCGGCGGAGATATCGGCGTCGACGCGGTATAGCTCGGGAAGGAATTCGGACCGTCCTTCGTCCCCTCAGTACTCGCTTCTCGCCTCACGACCGAGATGGTCTTCGACGGACGCAACTTTTTCGTCGGCCGTTGTCTCGACGGTCCGTTTGTCGTCTATTTTCAGGACCGTCGAGACGCGGTCGCCATCGACCGCCTTGTGGGCCGCCGATGCCGCCGCAAACAGGGTGTCGATGTCGTCGGCCTCGATCACGGTTCCCATTGGATTGGTCTCGTAGCGTACGTCGTACGCATCGAGGGTGTCGACGGCCTTCGCGACCTCACTTGCCATGCTTCCTTCACGCACCGGAGCGACGCTCAACAGGGCGACTACGGTCATGCGTCTTGATTCGATCCGCCCAAATATAAGACCGTGTTTCCGAGCTACTCTCCGAACGCGTCCCGGAGGAACGACAGCTGATGGCCGACCGCGGGCTCAAAGTCCGTGCCGAGAACGGAGAAGTGATCGGCAGGCATCGAGACGACGGTCCCGCGCTGGAGGTTCCTGCCGGCGGCAGTGACGTCGTCGGCTGAAACGATCGAATCGTCGGTTCCCGCGAGCAACAGCGTCGGGGCACGAATCTCGTCGAGCCGGTTGCCAGGACGGTAGTTCACCAGCCGGAGTAGCGATCGGGCAGGGGTTTCGTTCCGCCAGCGTGACTCTCGATCGACGAGGTCGAGGTAGCCGCGCGTGGACCCGGGTTCGGTGATCGCCGCGAGCTCCTCGCGGTCGCCGACAATCGGCACCGTTCGCCCGCGACCGAACCGGTGACCGAGTAGATTTCGGAGTCCCGCCGCACCCGCCCGGAAGACGTACTTCCCCCCGCGAGCGGCGACTATCGATCGCGCATCGAGCAGCGGGGTGACGGCGATCACGGCGTCGACACCGCGACGCTCCGCCGCGAGCGTCAGGACGTGCCCCGCGGACAGCGACGCGCCCCAGAGGACCCGGTCGCGACCGACGACATCTACCTCCGCGAGCCGGTCGATGGCGGCTGCGTAGTCGGCGCGCTGGCGTGCGGGGTGGATCGCTTGGGAGTCCCCGTCGGATCCACCGAACCCACGGTAGTCGAACAGGAAGGCTGCGTAGCCGGCGTCTGCGAAGCGCTCGGCGACTGCGGGGTACCCAAAGCTTCGCTCCGCGCCGAGTCCGGGTGCCATCACGACGACCGGCGGATCGTCGGTGTGTCCACCGGGATGATAGAGGGTTCCGCGACAGGTGGCGCCGTCGACATCGAACGAGAGCGTACGGGTCGCGAACCGTTCGCGTGGTGGCCGGCCGAGCCGTCGTTGGGCCCGGTTAACCGGGGTACGACGAGTCACTGTGCTGACTCCCCGTCGCCGGTCGGCGTCGGTTGTGTGTCATCGGTCGATGTCGACTCCTCGTCAACGTGTGCCAGCGTTTCGACGACGCGGGTAGAGAACTCCGTCTCGCTCAGCTCGTAGCCGATCAGCGCCTCGAACCACTCCGCCTCGGCACTCCATGTTCCCAGCGGATCCCCGGGCGATCGAACGACGGTCGCCTCGACGCGCACCGGCTCCCACTCGCCCGCCTCTGCGCGGTCGATGAGGGCATTGAGTGCGCGTCCCATCTCGTGGTGATGTACTTCACGACCAGGGAACGCAGTCATGTACGTCAGTTCCAGCGGGTCACCGTCGTCGATCGACTCGACGCTGATGCCGTAGCTTCGGAGGGTTGGTTCGAGCCCGCCCGCCGCGTCGTCGTCGCTCATACCGGACGGTCGGTGGGACGGAATAAATCGGTACCGACGCGTCGCGGAGGCGCTCTTCGGCGTTGAGGTGTCACTCCTATCGGTGAACTCTCGGATCGAAAGCCGCTTGCGGGGAGGCCACCGAGGACGGCGGCCAGAATCGACTTTGTCAGAGGCACACGATTGTCCCGCGCGGCCAGTTGATTGATCTTCGTCCTAACTGATAAACCATGGGTGAACGGTGTTTCAGTTATCATGTCGACAGACGACTCGATCGCGGACGGGTCGCGTCGGTGGTCGCCCGGAACCATTTATACGCTCCCGGGAGACGGATCGGTATGCTTCAGGGAGCGCTGGCGACGCCGGTACGGTCCGCCGATGCCGCCGGGACCCTTGTCGTTGGAAGCGTCCTGACGTTTCTCGCATGGGTCGTCACCCCGGTCTGGCTGGTCATCGTCGCTTTTGTCCCGCCGGTCGCGCTCGCTGCTCCGCTCGCGCTTGCGCCGGCGTTCGTCGCACGGGGGTACTTCATTCGGGTCGTTTCGAGGGGAATCGAAACGGAAAACACCGAGGGTGCGCCGCCGTTCGTTCGGTGGGGTGGACTGTACCGTGACGGCGTCAAATCGGTGCTTCTCACCGCGGGATACCTGCTGCCACTGATCGTTGTCCTCGGAGGCGTGGCGCTCGCGGGCGTTCTCGTTGAATCGGGACGCGTGGATCTAGCTCTGGTCGCGGATCCAGTTCTCGGAGGTGGGTGGGCCGACCCCGCCGTGGCGACACCGGTTGTTGGCGTTGGTGGTGGACTCGTTTTCCTTTCCACCGCTGTGTATCTTCTTGTATTTATGTACCTCAGGCCCGCTGCGCTGTCGACGTTTGCCGCCACGGGCCGACTTCGGGACGCGTTTCGACCGAGCCTCGTCGTCCCCGTCGCACGGTCCGGCGAGTACGCGGTCGGCTGGACGCTAGCCGTGCTGGTGTTGATCACGGGGTACACGTTCGCGATTCCTCTCGTTCCCTTCCTTATCGGGATCGGTCTCGTGTTCGCCACGAGGGTCGTCGCTCACACGCTGTACGGACGGGGAGCCGCAGACGTATTAAACGACCGCCCGACGACCTCTACAGGGTCGTCCGAGAGGACTGACGAAACCGGAGAGAACGGAGCGGATAGGACCGACGACGGAACTGACGAACCCAGAAACGACGAGTGGGTGTCGAGCGACGCCGACCACGACGAGAGGTTGCCCGCCCGTCCGGGACGGGTTTCGCGAGGGGAATTCGTGTTGGCCGAGGCCCCGGTCGACGTGCAGATCGGTCGGTCGGTGCCGCCGACCCCGGTGGCCCAGGAGTCGAGCGAGGCCGACGCCAGCGACCGACCCGTGGGTCGCGACGACGGGTTCTTCGCGGCCGAACCTGAGGCGGCGGACGGCAGCGCTGTGCTTGGTGACGACCACGACCCCACTGACGGGGTTGATTCCGACCAGGACAGCGATGGTGACCACACCCGGGATAGCGACGCCGCCGACGGCTTCGACTGGGGGCCGCGGACGGACGGTTGACCACGCTGGGCTGGGACGGATGGCAAGGGTTGATACCGGTCCGACCGAACGCCTTCACATGCGCATCGCCGAGCGAGGGTACGGCGAGGAGGGTCGCGAACGACTCACGCTCGTCCCCGAGAACGTCGACGACCTCTGGCATCTCGCCCACGTCCTCGAACCCGGAGATCTGGTCGACGGCGACACGACCCGCCGCATCCAACGCGACGACGACCAGATGCGGGACACGGGAGGACAACGCGAACACATCCACGTGACGATCGAGGTTGAGACGGTCGAGTTCGCACGATTCGCCAATCGACTGCGAGTCGGCGGCGTGATCGTGGGCTGCTCACGGGAAGACCAGCTCAACGCTCACCACACCCTCAACGTCGAGCAGCACGACGAAATCACGGTCGAAAAGCACTTCAAACCGGACCAGACCGAACGGATCGAGGAGGCGACCGAGGCGGCCGAGAACCCGGATGTCGCCATTGCGACCGTCGAGGAGGGAGCCGGCTCCATTCACACCGTCCAGCAGTACGGCACCGAGGAGTACGCCTCGTTCACGAAACCGACGGGAAAAGGCGAGTACTCTAGACCGCGTGAAGAGCTGTTCGGCGAACTCGGCGAGGCGCTGGCACATCTCGACGCCGACGCCGTAATCCTCGCCGGACCTGGCTTCACCAAACAGGACGCTCGCGACTACATCGAGGAGGAGTACCGCGACCTCGCTGAGAAACTGACGACTGTCGACACCTCCGCCGTTGGCGACCGCGGCGTCCACGAGGTGCTCAAACGTGGTGCCGTCGACGAGGTACAAAAAGAGACGCGGATTTCGAAGGAGGCGAACCTCATCGACGAGCTGACTGAGAACATCGCCACCGGCGCAAAAGCGACCTACGGACCCGAGGATGTCGCCGAGGCCGCGGAGTTCGGCGCGGTCGAGACTCTGCTGGTCGTCGACGACCGACTCCGCACCGAGCGACAGGGCGAAGGAGACTGGGGGATCGATGTCAACGAGGTCATTCAGTCGGTGGAGCGGCAAGGTGGCGACGTGGTCGTCTTTTCCTCGGAGTTCGCGCCGGGCGAACAGCTCTCGAACCTCGGCGGGATCGCCGCAATCTTGCGGTATCGACTTCAGTAGCTCGGGAGTCCGACGGACCGGACGGATACTCGACCCGCACTTTGGTTTTGCGTCCGGAAAGGGGTATTTCGACGGCTTCCGGACGTCTCACCGACCGGTAAGCGCCTCGCTCGCGGGTGCGAACTCGATCAGCTTTCCTCGATCCGCCTCGCTCGCCCGCTTATAAAGCATATGTGCGGCGGCGGTCGTCTCGATCCCCGTCCCGCCCGAATCGAACACCGTCACCTCGTCGTCGCTCGTCCGGCCCGGGTGGTCGCCGGCGACGACCTCGCCGAGGTCGGCAGCGATCCCCTCTTCGGGGTCGACCAGTCCGGCCTCGACCGCAGCGAGAAACGACCCGGCGTCCTGTGTCGCCCGTGCCCGGAGATCCGGAACGTACGTCGCACGAGCGACCAACTCAGCCGGGAGTTCGTTCTTCTCGGGGTCGTACTGGCCCATCGCCGTGACGTGGGTGCCTGGTTCGATGTCGGTGTCGTCGACGACCGGGTCGCTCGCGGTCGTCGCAGTGATGACGACATCGGCCCCAGAGAGTGCCGCGCTCGCGCTCTCGACGGCGGACACGTCGGCGTCGATTCGGTCACAGAACTCCGTGGCAAACGCCTCGCGGTTCTCGGCGGTCGGCGAGAAGACGCGGACCGCCTCGAACTCGC
>CAYRWH010000110.1:0-6204 GCA_964427935.1 uncultured Halobellus sp.
CCGGCATGTTCGTCCGGCCGACGATCACCTGATCGATATCGATCCGCGGGTTGTTTTTCGGCTTGATCGTCGACTCCTGTGAGGCATGGAGGAAGTCGTAGAGGAACTCCCGCTGGAGCTTGAGCAGCTCCTCGCCGGAGAACAGTCCCCGGTTCGCGTTGCAGAACGCGCCCGCGTAGTCGAACGCACGTGGGTCCGACTCGCCGTACACCGCGAGCTTCGCGTAGTTCACGTCGCCGGTGAGCTCCGTCTCGTCCTGATTTTTCTTGTCTTTCGGCTCGAAGGTCTCGATACATTCTCGCCGGTTTTCGCTCGCGACGAGGCGGATCACTTCGACGTGGTTCTCCAACACCGCCTGAAGGTCGTCGTCGTAGTGGGCCAACAGCTCGTTTAGGTAGAACTCCGAGGCCGGGTCGGGATGTTGGTCGTTTCGGAGCGTGTAGGAGGCGTCGAGCCGCTCGTTGAGCTCGTCGATGACTCCCGCCCGCTGTTCTTTCGGAAGCAGCACCAGCGGGTCTTGGTTCATCGGTGACCGAACCGTGTCGTCGCCGGGGTCTTGATCATCGATCACCGAACAGAGGTTAACCCACCGGAACGTGTACATCCGGCCGGCGTCCTCGCGGGTGTACGCCTCGAAGTAGCGCCGAGTGAGCCAGTCGAAGTGCGATTTTCCGGAGCCGACAGGCCCCAAGAGGAGTTTGATCCGCTTTTCAGGTCCGAGTCCGCGCGCGCCGGATTTCACCTTATTAACGAACTCGTGGATCGCTTCGTGGATCTCGCGTCCGTAGAAGACGTTCGCTCCGTCGTGGAGCGGATCGTCAGCCGCGAGCGCGTATTCCACGACACCCGCTTCCTCGTCGTAGCGCGTCCCGTAGTGGTCGAACATGTCGGCGACACGCTGGTGGGCGTTGCGGGCGATGGCAGGGTCGTCGTATAGCGTTTCGAGGTACCAGTCGAACGACCGGGACTCCCGGAGGTCGTCCGGCACGGACGTCCGGTACGCCTCGCTTATTCGTTCGAGAGTTTGTCTTTCTGACATGTGTTGACTTCTCGGAGACGGCGCCGACTGACCCGAGCTATCGGCCCAGATCGCAACGGCGGGACAGACGGTTCGAGTCCGACAGACGCGTAGCTCGTCGACCCAACTCGCCGTTCTCGACATCACGACCGACACGCCATCGGGACTGGCCACGCGGGTGACCGCCGTTTCGGCCCGTATCCGAGGCTATATATATGATAGGGATTCACACGCATAAGGATGTCGGGTGTTACCACCCAACTATGGTGGGCGTCCGCCTGCCTGAACGCGATCACGCCGTCCGGGAGGTTCGAGTTCCTCACCGGGTTTTATATACCGGCCGTGGAATCGACACCGGGGTTCGTCTCGGTCATCCCAGCAGGCTGGTCTCGCTGCTCCGGTCGGTGTCCCCTCAAAAACCGGTAACGACACCGCTGTTGGGTACCCTTTTGCGGTCGGCCGACACACGCACGTTTGTGACGTTTAGCATCTGTGTTCGTGAGCGGTACACCGACGACGAGGGAGACGATCAGATCCGGTTCGGCGTGGCGGTCACCACCCGCCTGCCGGGTGTCGGAACGCTCTGTCCGTTCGCCTCCTCGGACGGGGCGGTCGCAACGCAGTCGCTCGTCAACGTCGAACTCGGTCGAAAAGGGATCGCGTACCTCGGCGACGGTCTCGCAATCGAGGACGCGCTCGACGCGCTCCTCAACGCCGACGACGGGCGCGAGCAGCGACAGCTCCACGGCGTCGACGCCGAGGGGACGTTCGCGTTCTCCGGCGAGGCGTGTAACGACTGGTACGGCCACACGGTCGGTGAGAACTACACCGTCGCAGGCAACCTACTCACCGGTGAAGACGTGATCGACGACACCGCGGCCGCCTACGAGTCGACCGCCCACGCCGAGACCCCCCTCGCCGAGCGACTGATCGACGCCCTCGAAGCGGGCCACGAGGCGGGCGGCGACAAGCGCGAGGATCTCAGCGTCCAATCGGCGGCACTGAAGGTGACGAACACCGAGGACGGAGAGCTCTCGGACCCCTACTACAACGACCTCCGGGTCGACGCGACGGAGACGCCTGTTGCCGACCTCCGTGACACGTTCGAGACGGCGAAGCGCGGCTACGAGGCGGTTCTAGAACGCTACTCGGACGAGGAGGAATCGGATTCTGACGCCGACGACGACGGACCGAAACCGGACGACGCGGCGGACCCAGACGCCCCTGAGTGACGACGGAGTCGGACCAGCACGGGGAGGTGGTCGGAGGGATACCGTCCGCGGTCGTCGCGGTCGGCGAGCGTCGCTGCGGCCTCTGACTCGATGCCCGGAGAGACGAGGACGTGATCGATCCGCCGGTCATCGATCAGCCGCACGAAGTCCGTCACGCTCGTCGTCGGGCCGTGTCGAATCTCGGCATCGGCGACGGCGTCCCGGAGGTCGGCCCGCCGTTCCGCGGAGTCTGTGTCCGGGACTGCTCCGGTCAGGATCCGGTGTGGCTCCGACCCCGGGGTGGTGTTGAGGTCGCCGACGAGCACAACATCTCTACTCGCGTCTCCGTGGTCTCCACCCCCTGCCGCAAGTTGTGGTATCCGTTCGGCGAGCAACCGAGCCGACTCCCGGCGCGCTCGCGAACTCACGTGATCGAAGTGGGTGTTACCGATCAACAGCGGTTCGGTTCCGCGAGCGGCCGGCCCGTCGGGCGACTCTCGTGGCTCCACCATCGCCCACGTCGCGATCCGCGGGTGGGCTGCGTCCCAGTCGGTTGAGGGATCGTTGGGTGTTTCCGAGAGCCAGAAGGTACCGTCGTCGACGACGCGCCACCGGTCGGTTCGAACGCCGATCGGACACCCCTCGCCGTCGCCGCCGGGCTCCCGGCCGCGACCGACGAAGGTGTACTCCGGAAGCCCCTCGCGCAGGTCAGCCCGTTGTGCGGGCAACGGCTCCTGAAACGCGACCACATCGGGACGATGGAACCGGACCAGACCGAGCACGCCGTCGCGGCGAGCATACCACGCGTCGTGATGATCGTTTCGATTGTCGTACCGAACGTTGTAGCTCAGCACCCGGATCCGGCTCATTATCGGTTCCCTCGCAGCCGACCCGATTAAAAGGCGCGACCGAACCGCACCGTTGACGGACCTGCCGATCAGGCCGTTTCCTCGGCGGCACCCGGCGCGTTCCGCTTGACGCTCGTGACGGCGTCGACCGCGGCCGACCGCGAGGTGTACCCCTCGCCGGAGTCGGCGACGATGTTGCCGTTACGGTGGCGGAGCCGCCAGCGCCACTCGTCGCTGGCATCCTCGTATATCTCGAACGCCGCGCTTCCGGCGTCAAGCACGTGGGCGTCGGGACCGTACTCGCGGACGCGTTCGATCGCATCCTTCGCGCCGCTTTTCGAGGCGTACCCCTCACCGGAGTCGGCGATGATATTGCCGTTGCGGTGGCGGAGCCGCCAGCGGTACTTTCCACCCCTGTCCTCGTACAGCTCGAACGTCGCGGGTGCGCTTCGCGTGTCGTCTCCGTCGCTCTCGTCGAGGTCCTCGACCGGCGCGTCGGCGACGTTTGACCGCACGCTGTCGAGCCCCTGCCGAGCCTTCGACCGGGAGGAGTAGCCCTCTCCGGAGTCACCGATGATGTTCCCGTTCTCGTGGATGAGCCGCCAGCGGTACTGGCCGCCCTTGTCGCGGAACAGCTCGAACGCGGCGGGGTCGACGCGGAGGTAGTCGGCGGCTGCGGCGTGTTCGCGGACTCGCCCGAGCGCCCGTTTTGCGTTAGATCTGGAGGCGTACCCCTCGCCGGAGTCGCCGATGATGTTCCCGTTGTCGTGACGGAGTCGCCAGCGGTGTTCACCCGCGTCGTCCTCAAACAGCTCGAACGTGGCCTCGCTTTCGGCCGCGTCGTCTTCTGTGGGGATCGCCACGCCGGGCTCCGCCGCGTCCTCCGGTTCCGGTCCGTCGTCGACGGCGGCGGTCCCCGCCTCCTCGGGAGCCGTCTCGATCCGCAACAGTCCCGCACCGAGCGCGTTTCGCCGGACGCTGTGAAGTCCCTGTTGGGCCTTTCCGCGACTGCTGTATCCCTGCCCGGAAGTAGCGATGACGTTGCCGTTGCGGTGGCGGAGCCGCCAGCGCGGCTTCCCGCCCGCGTCCTCGAATAGCTCGAACCGGGCCTTGCTCTCGCGGAGCGCGGCCGTCTCGGCGCGGGCAGCTGCTACCTCTGCGTCGAGGTCGTCCGCACGCTCCTCCGCGGCGGCCAGCTCCTCGCGGGTCGACTCCAGCTCCGCGCTCGTCGCGTCCCGCTCCGCGGCGGTCTCGCTCGTCTCCGATCGCATCCGCTCGTAGTCATCGTGTACCGGGTCCGAGAGCAATGGGACGACGGCACCTGCGAGCCCGACGAGCGCGAGTCCGACCGCGTACAACAATATCACGCCGAGATCGCCGGATGCCGTGAGCCAGCCGCCGGGGAAGATGCTCACGAACCAGACGACGGCACCGAAACTCGCTATCGCGCCGAGATAGCCGAGAGTCGTCCCTGTTCGCCGAAGCGGGAACCGGATAACCGCTCCGAGCATGACGAACGGTGGTGCGAGCGCCGCAAGCGCGTAACCAATCCCGCGTGCGGTCGTTGCCGGCTCGGTGAGGAAGAACACCACGACCCCCACCAGCCCGACCAGCACACCGAACGCGAACAGCCAGTAGCCGTTCACCTCGTCGTCTGTCGTCGGCGTTCCGATACGCCGCTCGTACAATCCGCCCGAAGAATCGACACTGTCTGCCATACCCCCGTCGTCTTCTGCCACCGTTTTATATGTGCGGGTGTCTCTCACGGAGAGCCGCCCATGCCAGCTAATCACACGACTCCGCCGAACTACCGCTACCCGATCGCTTACGGGATCTACGCGTCATCACGCGCTATGTACGTACTCCGAGGCGGACGAGTCGCAGATGTCGATGGGACACGCGAGGCAGACGTTGCGGTCGCGGACGGCGAGATCGTCGCGGTCGGAGATGACACGGATCTTGCTGCCGCCGAAGCAGACGCAACCGACGCCGAACCGACCGAAATTAACGTTTCGGGAAACGTGGTCGCGCCCGGACTGATCGACGCGCACGTCCACCTGATGATGGACGGTCGTCCAGATGTCGCCACCGCCGTCTCCGACAGCGACTACACCGCGAGCTATCGGGCGGCGAGCAACCTCCACGCCGCTCTCGAAGCCGGCGTCACGACGGTTCGTGACCTCGGAAGCCGCGGAACCCTTGCCCTCGACGCCGGCGAGGCGGTCGCCGCGGGAGCCATCGACGGACCGCGCGTTCTCGCCGCCGGCCGCAACGTGATCATGACCGGCGGCCACGGCAACTGGTTCGGCCGCGAGGCCGACGGGCCGGCAGAGGTACGAAAAGCGGCTCGCGAACAGCTGAAAGCCGGCGCTGACGTGCTCAAGTGTATGGCGACCGGGGGCGTGCTCACCGAGGGGGCGGTGACCGGTGCGCCCGAGTTGACACCGGCGGAGCTGTCGGCGTTCACCGACGCGGCCGCACCCACCGACACCCCGACGGCGGCACACGCGCACGGCGAGATCGGCATCAAGAACGCGGTCGAGGCGGGGATCACGAGCGTCGAACACGGGACGTTCATGGACCGAGAGGCGGCCGAGATGATGGCGGACCGCGGAACGTACTGGGTGCCGACCGCGAGCGCGCTGCGTGGCATCGTCGACAACGGCGTCGAGGCTGGCATTCCCGAATCGGCCGTCGCGAAGGCCGAGGACGCCGCGGACCGTTTCGCCGACGCGTGGAAGCATGCGCTCGCGGCCGATGTCCCGATCGCCATGGGAACCGACGCGGGCACTCCGTTCAACTTCTTCGAGGAGATCCCTCGCGAACTCTCCTTGATGGTCGAGTACGGGTTATCGCCCGCAGACGCGCTCGAAGCGGCCACCGTCAACGGGGCCGACCTCCTCGGGCTCGACGATGTCGGTCGCGTCGCCGAGGGGTACCGCGCGGATCTGGTCGTGCTCGACGCCGATCCCAACGCGGACGTGACAGCGTGGCAGGACCCCGAGGCCGTGTTTGCCGACGGCAAACAGGTCGTCTAAACGGATCCGCCGTCGGGGTTCATCGGTGAGCGATACCGGGAGTAGGTCTCGCAATACGTTGGAGTAGTTGTTTATAAGTGGATTAGTGG
>CAYRWH010000111.1:0-6141 GCA_964427935.1 uncultured Halobellus sp.
CGGGGGGCCCGGCCCCCCCCGGGGGGGGGGGGGGGGGCCGGCGCCCCCCCCCCCCCCCCCCGGGCGGCGCCCCCCCCTGCGGCTGCCGCGCCCCGCCCCCCCCCCCCCCCCACGACTGGGGCTTTGGAGGTGTTCACCGACGCTCCGTACTCAACCACTTATAAACGGCCGTCCCGGTACGAGACGGGAACTGCGATCACGGCGACGGCCAGTATCACGGTTGATAACCCAGATCGAGCTATTATATACTCAGGCGGGAGAGCACCGACTAATGGATCGAAACGGCAACGCTGGCACGGTCAAACGGGAGCGGGAACGGTCCGCCGTTACCGACGAACTGGACGGAGACCCGGACGACGACGGTTCGCCGCGAACCGGGACGTTCCGGGAGGTCGCGGCGCGACTCGCCGACGGCGACGTGGGCGCTCGGTTTCCGGAGTCGGATGCCAACATCGAGGGAGCCGAGTCGATCGACGACGAGACGGCCGCAGTCGCGAGCGACCTGAACGCCTTCCTCGATGACGTTACCGACACCCTCTCTGCGGCCGAGGGGTTCGGCGACGAGGTCGCCGGCGCGTCGGAACACGTCCGGTCGAACGTGGACCAGGCGAAAGCGTACAGCGACGAGGTGTACGCCGGCGTCGATAGGATCGAGTCGGCCGCGATCGCGCAACGCGACGACATCGCGGACGCGACACAGGAGCTACAGACCGTTTCGGCGGCAACTGAGGAGGTGGCGGCGTCCGCAGAGGAGGTTGCGACCACCGCCGGCAACGTCGCCGAACGAGCCGAGGAGGGCAACGAGGCCGCAACGGCTGCGATCGAGGAGCTTCGGGTCGTCGACGAGCGCACGCAGCGGGCGCTCGACCGCGTCGAGTCGCTGGAGTCGGAGGTGGCGGCGATCGAGGAGATCACCGACCTGATTCGCGATATCGCCGACGAGACGAACATCCTCGCGCTCAACGCCTCGATCGAGGCGGCTCGCGCCGGGGAGGCCGGTGCGGGCTTCGAGGTCGTCGCCGAGGAGGTGAAGAGCCTCGCTGAGGAGGCTCGTGAGGCCACCGCGGAGATCGAAGGATCCATCGGCTCGGTGCGCGAGGAGACGGACGCGACGGTCGACGAGATCGCGGACATGCGCGACCGCGTCGACGACGGGATCGGTACCGCGGAGACCGCGCTCGAAGCGTTCACCGATCTCGCCGCCGACGTCGAGGAGACGACGGACGGCATCGAAGAAATAAGCGACGCGACCGACGACCAAGCGGCCGCGATCGAGGAGACAGTCGACATGGTCGAGTCGGTGGGCGCGCTCGCCGAGGAGACGGCCGACGACGCTGCCGGCGTGACGACGGTCGCGCACACCCAGAAGACATCGCTGGCGGAGGTCGCCGCGGGCGCGTCGACGCTCGGAGACCGGACGGGGACGCTCGACGACCGGCTCTCCGCGTACGATATCTCGGGTAGCGAGGTCGACGCGGACACCACCGTCGTCGAGTTCTGGCACGCGCTGAGCGGTCGCAAGGCGCGGCTGCTCGACGAGTTCGTCGACGAGTTCGAGGCGACGACGGATGGGGTCTCAATCCGGCCGTCCGCGAAGGGGAGCTATCGCGGCGCGTTCGACGCCACGCTTGCCGCAGCAGAGCGCGGCGACCCGCCGGCGATCGCTCACCTCTACGAGATCGGGACGAAACGCGCGCTCGACAGCGGGGCGTTCGTTCCGGTCGAGGATCTTCTCGCTCCCGGCAACTTCCCCAGTTCCGACGAATTCGCTGGTTCCAACAACTCCCCGGTCCCCGGAAACCCCCTCGACCCCGACGACCTCCTTGATCCCGACGACCTTCTCGACCCCGTCGCGAACTACTACCGGACCGACGGTCGGCTCCATTCGGTCCCGTTCAACGCGTCGACGCCGGTCCTCTACTACGACCGGGAGGCGTTCGAGCGGGCCGGGTTGAACCCGGACGACCCACCGACCACGTTCGCCGAGGTCCGTCACTGCGCCGAGCGGCTGGTCGAGGGCGGCGTGACCGAGTTCGGGATTGCGTTCGCGACCTACTCGTGGTTCGTCGAGCAGTGGTTCGCCGAGGCGGGCCAGCCGCTCGTCGACGCGGAGAACGGGCGCGCCGGCACGCCGACCGAGGCGTACTTCGACACGGAGGCCGGCGAGCAGATCTACGAGTGGCTGACCGAGATGGACGCCGAGGGACTGTACCTCGACGCTGGGATCGAAGCCCGCGGACAGGCTCGCGACGCGTTCCACGAGGGACGCGCCGGAATGCTGATCGGGTCGACCTCGGCGATGGTCGACGTTCACGAGGGCGCGTCGTTCCCCGTCGGAACGGGCTATCTCCCGGTCGCCGACGAGCGACACGGCGTCGTTGTCGGCGGTGGGTCATTGTGGGTCGCCGATGGCGTCTCGAACGCGGAACAACGGGCGGCGGCAGCGTTTCTGAGCTGGCTCGCGGCGCCGGAACGGCAGGCCCGCTGGCACCGCGAAACGGGGTACTTCCCGGTGCACGACGGCGCGATCGACCAGCTCTCACGAGACGGGTGGTTCGACGAGAACCCCGGCTACCGGACGGCGATCGACCAACTAACCGCCGCCGAGGACGGCGTCGCCACGACCGGCGCTCGGATCGGCCCGTTCGACACGATCCGGACGCTGGTCGCCGAGGCGTCGGTCGACGCCCGCGAGTACGGCGTCGAAGACGCGCTCAGCCGGCTCACCGAGAGCGCAGAGCTACAGCTCCGGCAGTACGCCGAGCGGACAGACACAACAGACGCGGGTCGATAGGTGTGACCGCGGTCGGGGAAGGGGATGTTGGCCGAGCCGGTGTCGGCGGAGACGGTGTCGGTGGAGAGGCTGTCAATTGCTCGGGCTCGGCCGGATCAGGTTCGCCAGCGCGACGAGCACACCGAGGAACCAGCCGAGCGGGACGGAGATACCGACCCACATCAGGACGTACCCGAGACCCGGAAGCCCCCACTGTTCGCCGAAGGTTTCGAGGTCGAACGCGCCACGGAGGAGGTCGTTGACGCCGCCGACGTAGAGGAACGTGTCGAGGATCCAGCGCGCGAGGTCGTAGCTCGGCGGGAGAATCAGCTGTTCGAGCGTCGGCGTCACGAGCGCGGCGACGACCGGCGGTAAAAAGAGCGCAGTCATGGCGAACGGATACGCAAACAGCACGCTGACGAACCGACCGCCGGCCTTCGAGGATCCCGCGGCGAGGGCGGCGGCAACGATCGCAACGACGCTCGCGGCACCGACCGCGATTACGTCTTCTGTCGCCAGTTGGAGGTAGGTGACGGCGGTAAGCGAGCCCCAGACGACGGTCGCAACGATCACCGCGCCCGCGATGCCGAAGCGGGTGACGGCGGAGTCGAGTTTCGCGGCGTAAAACCGGGTGGCGAAGCCGACCAGTAACAACGGGTACGCCACTGCGACCAGCGGAGCCCCGAGAACCGCCCAGAGGTAGTAGCCGATCGTCTGGAGCGCGGTCTCGGGCTGCCACTTACCCAGCACCCGGCCCGGATCGAGCTGACGGGGGAAGACGACCTCCATCCACGTCTCGTGGAGCCGGACGACATCCAGTAAAAGTGCCTCCAACAGTCCGGTTTGTCCTCGACGTTCCATTTGGCACAGATCGCAGGCGGGGTGACGTGAACTTTGTGCCTTTCGGTCGGTCTGTGACTGCGGTCGTCGCCGAAGCGTCGCTGTCGTCGACCGAAACGGTCGAAAGGCCGCGCCCGGAACCGGAAGTATGACGAAGTGGTTCCACAGCGGACGCCGCCGCGACTGCTGTGCGCTGTTGTACGACGCCGGTGAACTCCGGGCACAATCGTTGAAGAGCCGACTGGAGAGACACTACGACCAGCGGATCGACCCACAGTCGTTCTACGCGACCCTCTCCGCGCTGGTCGAGGCCGGCTACCTGACCCGCCAAACGAGAGGAATTGCCGACGCGTACGCGCTCACCGACGCCGGCGAGGACGCCCTCGAAGAACACTACGAGTGGCTATCGGCGCGTATCGACGGCGGTCGTCAGCGGGACATAAAAGATTAACAATACGAGCGCAATAAGTTAGTATATGACCGTTGTCAGTGTCTCGATGCCGGAAGCGCTGCTGGAGCGGATAGACGAGTTCTCGGAGGAACACGGCTACACGGGCCGTAGCGAGGTCGTTCGAGAGGCCTCACGCAACTTACTCGGCGAGTTCGAGGACGCGAAATTAGAGGACCGGCGGCTGATGGCCGTCGTCACGGTGCTGTTCGACTACGAGACGACGAGCGTCGAAGAGCGGATGATCCGCCTACGACACGAACACGAGGGACTCGTCGCCTCGAACTTCCACAGCCACGTCGGCGGTCAGTACTGTATGGAGCTGTTCGTCCTCGAAGGAAGTTTAGAGGACATCTCGTCGTTCGTCGGAAAGGTTCGCGCGACGAAGGACACGCTCACCGTCGACTACAGCGTCACGCCCGTCGACGAGTTCGGTTCTGGGCCGCTCGGAGCCCCAAACGCCCACGGGCACGGGGGAGACGGACACGCTCACGGCGGACACGACACTGCGGACGACGATACGACGACCGGCGACGAGGCGTAAACCGTCGCTAGCGACGCAGCGACCGGCGACGCAGCGACCGGCGACACAGCGACCGGGGACGAGTAGTCGGATCGACTACGCTCGGCCGCGCGACGAGTCGGCGATCACCCAGCAGAACGCGACCGAAAATCCGACGGCGTATCCCGCAAGATGGGCGAACACGTTGCTCCCGGTCGGCACCACCACCAGCGAGCCGATTACGCCGGCGACGACGACGCTCGCGCCGGTGACGTACAACAACTCGCGAGGCGCATCGAGGTCGAGAGCCGCAAACCGGGGAGGACCAACACGGAAGTACAGGACGCACCCGGCGGCGACCGCGACGACCGCGAACGGGAGGCCAACCCACGGCGACGGCGGGAAGTAGCCCGCGCCGCTCGGCGAGAAGAACACAGCCGCGAGCGAGCCGAACGCCACGACGAGTGACCAGCGCGCGTCGATGCCGGACGGCCCGGCGGACGACCGCGCCTCCCGCGCGAGCGCCGCGAACCAGACGACGACGAGATACCCGAGGAACGCGCTGTTCACGTCCGAGAATCCTGCCGCCGGCGCGTCGACCGTACCCCCAAAGGCGAGCAACGTTGCCCACGCCGAGACGAGCGGGACCAACAGTAGGTACGCGACCGCCGCAAGCGCCAATCGGCGTTGCCAGCCGGCGATGACCGAAAGCGGGTACGCGACCGCGACCAGTAGCCAGTAGTTCACGACGTTGTCGAGAAGGTGCGTCGCGTCGGTGTGGACGAAACTGGAGGCAAACGCAGTCCACAGCGTCCACCGACTCTCGAAGAGTCCGTCGGCAGCCAACGAGAGCGCCCACGCGTCGGTTCCGGGAACGACCGCGACGACGACGAGCAGCGTCGGCAGCGGGAGCGTCGCGACCGCGAGTTCCGCGGACGGACGCGACCGAACCGCGCGCGAGAGCGCCGCGAACAGGCCGCGAACCGACGGCGGATCGGGGGAGGTGGGCTCGGCGGAGGCGGAGTCCCGGTCAGGAGCGCCGGCAGATCGCTTGTCATCCGCGGAGCCGCGCATGGACGGTGTTGGACCCGCCGATTCAAAGGCGTTCTCCGTGCGAGGGGGCTGCCAAGCCGGGAAGAACGGACTACAACTGTGAGGCCGCAACCGCGTCGAGCGCCGCCGAGAAGTCGTCGTCAGCGATCGCAACCTCGTCGGCGTGGTCGTTGGCGGACGCACCGTGTTCGTCGGCGACCCGCTCGATCGCGGTCATCGCCGCCTCACGGCAGACCGCAGCGATCTCGGCGCCGGAGTACCCTTCCGTCTCGTCGGCGAGTCGGTCGAGGTCGACATCGTCTGCGACCGGCTTATCCCGCGTGTGGACCTCGAACACTTTTCGGCGCGCATCGCGGTCAGGTTCGGGGACCTCGATGTGGGTTTCGAGCCGCCCGGGCCGCAACAGCGCCGGATCGAGCGCGGACCGCCGGTTCGTCGCCGACAGCACCACCAAGTTCGGATTGTCGCTCGCTCGGTCCAACTCGGTGAGGAGCTGGGAGACCACCCGTTCACCGACGCCGGAGT
>CAYRWH010000112.1:0-6136 GCA_964427935.1 uncultured Halobellus sp.
ACCTGACGCGGCCCGCCGACGAACGGCTCGCCGTCGGTGTCGACGATGTCACAGACGACGCGAGCCGCCGCCGAGCCGTCCTCGCCGCTCCGCCACGGGAGAATTGCGAAGGTCTCGGCGTCGGGGACGAGCCGCATGTCGGACTCCTGAATGCGGACGAACCCCTCGATAGAGGAGCCGTCGAAGTAGATGCCTTCGGTGAACGCCTTCTCCGCCTGGTGGGCCGGCACAGAGACGTTCTTTACAACACCGAGAATGTCGGTGAATTGGAGCCGCAGGAAGTCGACGTTCTCTTCTTCAATCTCGTCAAGCACCGCCTGTTCCTCGGCCGTGAGGCCGCCGTCTGGTTTCGCGTGTTCGTCCGTCATGTTTTCGACGTTTAGTACTCATCTGCCAGTATAAAGGCCTTATCGCTTGGTGCATGAACCGCCGGTCCGGGGATACTTGTGGACATTCGTTAAATTCTAATCCCCCGGAACCCTCACCGAGTGTAATGACGTACGAAAACCTCGACGCCAAGCTCGTGAACTCATTACTCGGGAACGGTCGTGCCAGTCTCCGGAGCCTCGGCGACGAACTCGATGTCTCCGTGACGACCGTTTCGAACCACCTGCGTGACCTCGAAGAGGAGGGGGTGATCCGAGGGTACACGCCGACGGTCGACTACGAAAAGCTCGGCTTCGACGTGACCGCGGTGCTCCAGTTAAAGGTCGAGGGAAGCGCGCTGCCGGAAGTCACCGAGAAACTGCGGCAGGAGAAACAGATGGTGAGCGTCTACGAGGTGACCGGGGACTACGATGTTATCGCCATTGGCAAGTTCGAGGACACGGACGGAATGAACGACCAGATCAAGTCGATCCTCACCGACGCCGACATCCGCGAGTCGAACACGAGCGTCGTACTCAACGCAGTCACCGAAAACGAGCAGTTTGAACTCGATATCCACGAGGAGTAGCCACAACTGCCGAGAGCCGACCACTTACGAACTGTCTCGTTCCTGCTACTCAGCCGTTTCGAGCAGCTCGACCGCAGGGAGCGCCTCCCCGGTCAGTGCGCGGATGTACGCACCGCCGGCGATAGAGACGTGTGAGAAGTCCGCCTCGTCCATTCCGTACATTTCGATCGCACGGGAGGTGTCGCCGCCGCCAACGACGGAGAAGCAGTCAGTCTCGGCGATCGCTTCCAGGACGCCGGTCGTCCCGACCGAGAACCGCTCGTCCTCGAAGACCCCGAGGGCACCCTTCACGAACACCGCGGCCGATTCGCGGATAAGGGGGTCGTACTCTTCGACAGTTCCCGACCCGACATCGAGATACGCGTCGGTTTTTTCCGTTATTTCAGCGAGGGTGTGTTCCGCGCGGGTGCCATCGTCGTCCTCGTAGGCGAGGTCGCTCGCGAGGTGAATGGTGTCGCCGCGCTCCGCAAGTATCGACTCGACGACCTCATGATTCGCCTCCCACTGGTCGTCGAAGAGATCCATTCCGTCGATGTCGCGACCGACGGGGTGACCGGCGGCACGCAAAAACAGTTCGCCGGCGATACCGCCGAGCAGGAACCGGTCGACGGTCTCCTCAAGTGCGTCCATCACACCGATCACGTCGGTGGCTTTCGTTCCGCCGACGACCATCGTCACGGGGCCGTCGAACTCCTTGCGAGCGATCGCGGTGTTGGCCTCGTACTCCGTCTCCATTACGCGGCCCGCGTACGCGGGCAACACGAGCGGGAACCCGACGAGCGAGGCGTGCTTCCGATGAGCCGCCGAGTAGGCGTCGTTGACGTACGCGTCGAACAGTGGCGCGAGCGCTCGCACGAACTCGGTGTCGGCCTTCTCTTCCGGGGACGCTTCGGGCAGTTCGTCGTGACACATCCGGGTGTTCTCTAAGAGGAGTATTTCGCCCGCCGAAAGCGCCTCGATCGCGGCGATCGCCTCCTCGCCGTACGTATCACCGACAAACGAGACCTCTCGGTCGACGTGGTCGGCGAGGATCGCGGCGTGACCCGCGAGCGACGTGAAGTCATCGCGCCCGGGACGGCCCTGATGAGCCATGAGTACGACCCGGTGGCCCGCCGCGGCGAGTTCGCGGACGGTCCGAGCGTGGCGCTCGAACCGGCGGTTGTCCTGTGGCTCGCCGTCCTCGATGGGGGAGTTGAGGTCGAGTCGGACGAGCACGCGTGAGTCGTCCGGCAAGTCGTCGATGGTGTCGAACGTGGCCATGGATGAGACTGAACGTATCGAAGTATATCGGTGACGGATCAGGAACCGCGGACTGTGCGGGCCTACTCGGCGTTGACGAACGCGGCCATATCGAGCATCCGGTTCGAGAAGCCGTACTCGTTGTCGTACCACGTCAGGATCTTCAGTAGCTTCCCATCGGCGATGACGTTAGTGGATTCGAGGTCGACGTAGCTGGAGAACGGAAGGCCAACGATGTCGCTGGAAACGATCTCGTCGTCGGTGTAGCCGAGTACGCCCGCGAGTGGACCGGAATCGGCCGCGTCACGGAACGCGTCGTTGACCCCCTCGATCGTTACCTTCTCCTCGAGCGTGACGACGAACTCGGTGAGCGAGCCGTTGGGGACCGGAACACGCATCGCCATCCCGTCGATTTTGCCGTCGAGCTGCGGGAGAACCTCTTGGGCAGCCCCGGCGGCACCCGTGGAAGTCGGGACGATGTTCTCCGCCGCCGCTCGACCACGACGAGTCTTCGATTTCGGGCCGTCGATCAGTGACTGTGACCCCGTGTAGGCGTGAACTGTGGTAAGGGTCCCGGCCTCGATGCCGAACTCCTCGTCGAGTACCTTCGCGACTGGCGTGATGGAGTTCGTCGTACAGGAGGCGTTCGAGACCACGTCTTCACCGTCGTACTTCTGGTGGTTGACACCGTACACGAGCTGTTTGACGGGTTTGTCCCCTTTGGGCGGTGCCGAAATAACGACGGTGTCCGCGCCGGCCTCAAGATGGGCGCTCGCGTCGTCCTTCGTACGGAAGATACCCGTGCACTCCAACGCGACGTCCACATCGAGTTCTTCCCACGGGAGCGTCGCGGGATCCTGTACGTTGAACAGTGGGACCGAGGTGCCACCGATCGTTAGCTCGTCGCCGTCATCGCCGAGTTCGACGCCGTCGAGTCGGCCCATCGTTGTGTCGTATTTCGCGAGATACGCCATATCCTCGAAATCTATCACGTCGTTGATCCCAGCGAGTTCGACGCGTGGGTCTTCGAGCACGGCACGGAACACGTTACGGCCAATCCGGCCGAACCCGTTCAGCCCTACCCGTACAACCTCGTCGTCCGCGACCTCATCGCCCGCAACCAGGTACGATTTACTCATATGTAAAAAAAGAGCAGTACAGCTACTTAAATCCGGCCAGTTGCGAGCAACCGCTCTAAACAATGATTATAAATTCTCTATCTGGGTTTCTGCTGTCGATCCCGGCCGATTCGGCGGTCGACAGAAGGCTTATCGGGACGACTACCGTCACATAACACATGGACAGAGACGACCGAGACGATCCGTTCGGCGACTTCTTCGAGGAGATCGAACGGATGATGAACGAGATGGCAGGAGGTGGCGCCGGAACCGAAAACGCCGGCTTCGGCTCGGAAACGCACGTTGACGCGTACGCGACCGAGGACACCGTCCGACTCGTTGCCGACCTCCCGGCTGTCTCGAAGGACGAACTCTCCTTACAGTGTGACGGCGAGTCGCTCACCATCTCGGCGGCGTCCGACCGGCGGGAGTACGACGAGACCGTCCAGCTACCCGCACCCGTCGACGAGTACTCGGGCGACGCGACCTTCAACAACGGCGTGCTGGAAGTCGAGTTCGACCGCGACGACGATTCCGCCTCCATCGACGTCATCTAACTCCCGAAGCATCCCAGCCGCTTTTTACCGTCCGTTCAGCCTTTTGTCGCCGTCCGCTCGATCAGCGACGCGAGCCGATCGTAGAACGCCGATTCGTACTTTGTCGCCGCGTCGACTGTCGGTCGGGCGTTCGTCTCGTTGACGACGAAACGGTCCTCCGTCTCAAGCAGGTCGACGCCGAGATACGAGATTCCGAGTGCCGCGGCGGTTCGCTCGGCGAGTTCGCGACCGTCTGAACCGAGGGTGACGCCAGTTGCCGTCGCGCCGCGATGGACGTTGTGTTTCCACCGCCCCGCCTCCAGCGCGTCTGTCGGAAGCTCTCGTCGAACTGCTCCGACGTACTCGCCGTCGACGATCATGACTCGGTAGTCGGTGGCGTCGGGCAGGTACTCCTGAATCAGGTACGACTTATCGCCGGTCGCACGGTAGTCATGGACGAGGTTTAGATAGTCGACGATACCCAAAAGCGAGTCGAGGTCGGCTGCCTTTGCGACGCCGACTCCGCGGGTCGCCGAGTTCGGCTTGACGACGACGGGGAACTCGAACCCCGCGACAGCGTCGGCGACGACGGACTCGTTGACGGGGTTCGACACCATGACGGTCTGGGGCGTCGGAAGTCCCGCAGCGTCGAGCGTCGCGAGAACACCTGCCTTGTTTCGGGAAGTCACAACTGCGTCGCGACCGTTCACCCACGGAACCGACAGGCGCGTGGCGACAACGGATCCCTCCATGAGCCGCGAGGGGTAGACGAACCCGACATCGAAGTCGGTCCGGATAGCTGATGGACCGACAGCGTCGCTGTCGGCCGTCGCGTCGTTGTCGATGACCGAGTTGCTGTCGGGGACCGCGTCGCCGCGCGCGTCCGCAACTCGGAGCGAGCGCTCGGTCGGCTGGACGTGGTCGACTTCGATTCCTCGGGCAGCGAGCGGATCCTGGATCCGCTCGAACGTCTCCGAGTTCGTCGTCATCGCGAGCCGGAGCATACGCTCACTCGGGAGCGTTCGGACTTAAGAACCGTGCGCGCTGTGAGCGGAGCGACCGGACCTGCTGGCTATCCTCTCGTTTGTTGGGATCACCGAAGATGACCCTCCTCGCGGAGCTGTTCGGCCTCGTTTTTCTCGTAGCGCCACGAGATGTCGGCCTTTTCGTCCTGCCAATCCCACGGGTCGACGAGTACGATGTCGTCCTCGCGGATCCAGACGCGTTTTTGCATCCGCCCAGGAATCCGGGCAGTTCGCTCAACGCCGTCCGCACAGCGGACCCTGACACGGTTCGCGCCGAGCATTTCGAGAACCTCGGCGAACACCTCGTCGTCCTCGGGCATTCGGAGGTCACGCCGCCCCTCTCCGTCTCCGTCGGTCATGCGTGTTTCGAGATACGGGACCGGTATAATAAAAGTCCCACTCTCCGCGGGAAGTCGCTGAACGACCACGGGCATAGACGAACGACGACGTACCCCGTCTCTTTTAACTTACAGAGGGTGTAGTACGGCGACATGCGAAAAACGCTCGGAGTTGAGGGGATCGCCGGCGCGCTGATCGTGTTCCTTGCGGTCGCGGTCGTCACCCTCCAAGACCCCGTCATTGGCGGTGGAATGATGTTGTTCGTCGCCGGACTCGCGCTGATCGCGAAGGGGATAGCCGACTCGACGATGCGAGCCTTCGGAATGAAGTGACGAGGGAGACGGAACTCACCCCGCGCTCGAAGAAGAGTTATAAACGCTCGGCTCGCTCAGGCGAGCATGGTACGGATACCAGCGACGGTCGTCGAACTGTTCGAACTGCTCGCGCTTCTCGTCGGCTCCGTCGCAGTGTCGGTCGTCGGTGTCGCGCTCGAACTCACGGGAGTCGAGGCGGTCACTGGCGGCGATCTCGCTCTCGGGCTGTGGGCACTCGTGATGGGGGCAGCCGCGTTGTACGCCGGCATCGTTGCGCTCGGCTACGAGCAGGTGCTCCCCCGAGCGCGCGCGCTCGTCAATGAGACGTAAACACGTCTTGGCTTCGTTTCGATCGGCTCTGTTGAAAGTCTGAGAAAGTGGTTTGCCCCTGCGGCCAGTACAGACGCAGTAGTGAGTGATAGCGGGAGTGAGTCTCGCAATACGTTGGAGTAGTTGTTTATAAGTGGGATAGTGGTGTTGCTGGCAGCTGTTTATACGCAGATGGCGCTGTGGTGAGCGGCTCTACTTCTCCAGCTGTTCGTTTATAAGTGGTTGGCGACGAATCGTCGGTGAAGACTTCCAAAGCCCCAGCCTGCTCCGGTCGAGGGGC
>CAYRWH010000113.1:0-6093 GCA_964427935.1 uncultured Halobellus sp.
ACGGGACGACCGAACCCGAGACGTGGATCCGCAGCGTCGACTACGGCAACACGCTCGTGTTGTCCATCGATGGCGACCTCAACGAGCTTGCCGCCGGCTTCGCTCGACAGGTGAAGGATATGGGCGGCGAGCTGATGCACTTCCGTGGGTTCCTCATCGTTACGCCGCCAGGGACGAGTATCGACACAGATCGTCTCAGCGACGAGTGACACCCGCGACGGCTCGCAGACGACGAGCGCGCCAGCGACTACGTCTCGTCGCCCTCGTCGTCTGCGAGCCGTCCGAGCGTCTCCCGGGCGTTCTCGACCGCAGTAGCCTTCTTCGCCGGGTACGCCTCCACCTTCGCCCGCACGGTGATCCCGGGACCGAGCGCGACATCGCCCCGGAACGCGGCCTGTTTGTCGATCCGCATGAACAGCGCACAGTTATCGTCGACTCGCTGGTCGAGCTCCGCGAGCACGCGGTCAAGGTCGTCGAGTTCGGAGAGCCGGTCGAGTACGTGCCGCATTCCGTCCGCGACCTCGATCCGGGCAGACAACACGACGATCCGGTCGCCGTGATGGCCGACGTTCTCGACGCGGTCGACCTCGGCGTCCTCAGGAAGCAGCGAGCGGAGCGCGTCCTCGACACGCTTCTCGTCCTCAGTTGCGTACGAGAACGTCCGGAGGTCGACGTAGTGAAACGGGACTTCTGGCATTGCGGGCGGTAAAACCGGTTACTCCTCGTCCTCGACTCCCTCAAGTGACTCCTCGGGGACCCCAGTCTCCTGTCCGTCCTCGAAGCTGACGGTGTAGGTCGCGTCGCCGAACATCGTCTCCATCACCTGCGTGATCTGCCCTGCCTCGCCGTCGTACTCGCTGTGTTTGTCGTGGAGGACGACTTCGTCTTCCTTCTCGAAGCTCATGGCCGTCCGTTCCGCCGGGACAGTTAAAAACGCGCGGATCCGGATTGGTTGCGCCCGTCGGGCCGTCAGTACAGGTCGTTCACCACACCGCGAGTACGGTGACCGCGATGGTCACGGTGAGAACCGCGCCGACGACGAGAAACACGAGCGTGCTGTCGACCGTGAACGCGACCGCAACGCCGAGAGCGACGGCGATGGCACCGAGGGCGAGCGCGGTGACGCCGCCTCGCTCGATCGTCCGGTCGACCGCGTCGAGAAACTGCTGGGATTGGGGCTGAGACGGCGTCCGTTCCGGGGGTTTTGAAAACCGCTCGTCAACAACGACCTCGTCTTGCGCCTCCTCGGGCGGCGGTTCGACCCGGACATCGACGTACGTCGAGTTCGAGCCGTATCCCGTCACGATCTTGAGTTTTCCGCGAACAGACTCCTCGGCGTCCGTCTTGGACACGTAGACCCGTTTGACCGCCTCGTCCTCGACGAAGTGGTTCACGTCGTCTATCGACACAACCCGATCCAACTCGTCGTCGAACCGAAGGTGGACGTGCGTCGACCGACCGAGATTCGCGAGTTCGATAGAGAACGGCGTCGCCGTCGTGAACCGGTTGGGTGCCTCGATGGCATGGACCCCATCCCCGTTCAGTTCGACTTCGAGAGTCGGCACGTCTAACTCCTCGCACCCTGATCTGAAAAAGATTTACGTCATCCGAGGGGTTCGACCGGCAGCGCTACGAACTCTAGGACTCCGATCCCGATTCAGGCCGCCGCCTCGCCGTTTTCGCCCTCTTCGCGCATGTCCGGCGGGAGAAGGTTCGGGATCCCGTCCTCGATCGGATACGTCTCGCCGCACTCGGTACACGTGAGCGTTCCCTCTAGGATCTCCTCGCCGTCGCGTTCGTCGACGTCGAGTTCGAGGTCTCCCTTGTCGAGCGGACAGCAGATCACGTCCATCAGCGACTCTTTCATGCGCGCCGCTTCGCGCGGATCGGTCAAAAGCCTGCGGGTTGCGGGCGGAGCCGGGGACGACGGCTCCGGTCGATGACAACGCCTTTGCCCGGCGGTCTCGCCCGAATCCGTATGGGGATCCCGTCGGAACGGATCGAGCGACTGTTCGGACTCGCCCGTGAGGCGGTCGTTGACGACGAGTACGACCGGGCGCGGGAGTACGTCCGCCTCGCGCGCCGAATCGCCGAGCGGAACCGCTGTGGCGTCCCTCGGAAGTTCGAACGGAAGACCTGCGACGGGTGTGACGTGTATCTGCGCCCAGGAAAGACGAGCCGCGTCCGCCTCGGGCCGGGGCGCGTCGTGGTTCGATGCCGTGAGTGCGGCGAGACCGGACGGTATCCGTACGACTGAGTCGTTGACACCGATGTTCTGACGGAGCCGGTCAGTTCCACGCGGCGTCGTCCGGATCGATCAGTCGTGTCCCGCCGCTCATCGCGTCGATGGTATCGAGTTCTGCCTCAGGGAGGTCGACATCGAGCGCGCTGAGGTTTTCGGTCACGTGCTGGCCGGTAGATTTCGGGATCGGAACGACGCCGCGTTCGAGTGCCCACGCGAGCGCGACGACCGCCGACGAGAGTCCGTTGCGTGCCGCAACCCCGTGGAGCGTCTCGTCATCGAGAAGCTCGCCGCCGCCGAGCGGGGAGTAGCCGACGAGGTGGTGGTCGAACTCCGCCGCAAGCTCTCGGAGTTCAGGCTGTTGGAACCGAGGGTGACACTCCACCTGATGGGCCGCAATCGGCGAATCGAGTATCTCGCGGGCCTCGTGTACCAACTCCGGCGTGAAGTTGGAGATCCCGACGTGGTCGGTTACTCCCTCTTCGCGGAGTTCGTCGAAGACCGGAAGCGTCGCCTCGGCGTCGTAGGTTCGGATCGGCCAGTGAACGTATAGGAGGTCGACGCGGTCGAGCCCGAGCCGGTCGAGACTCTCTACTGCGGTCTCGCGAACGTCTTCGGGCGCGAGGTTCTCCGGGTGAACCTTGGTGGCAACGACCACGTCGTCGCGGTCGACGTCGGCCGCGGCGATCCCTTCACCGACGGCCGCCTCGTTGTCGTACATCTGTGCGGTGTCGACGTGACGGTAGCCGGCTTCGAGCGCGGTGACGACCGTTTCCCGACACTCCTCCGGGTCGTCGAGCCCAGAGGTTCCGAGCCCGAGTCCGAGATCAAGCGGTGGCATGGGGATAGATCGACACCGTGGCCTCAAAAGGCCACGTGAGCCGGAAATCGTGAACCAAACCCGACCGGTCGGAGTCGAACCGGTCGGGTCGGATCCGAACCAGTTGGGTTGGAGCCGAACCAGTTGGGACAATGCCGCGTCGGGAGCAGGGTTGTCGCGGTCGACGGATACAATTCCAAAGCCGGCGAAGAGAAGAGTATGAGCGAACTTCCCTTAGAACACGTCCACGTCGCGCCCGACGACCCCAAAAACGCACCCGCCGTCTTCGTCCTTCACGGCCGCGGCGCTGACGAGCAGGACCTGCTACCGATCGCCGAGTCGCTTCCGGACGACCTCCACGTCGTCAGCCTTCGTGCGCCGGACCCGTTACAGGGCGGCTACACCTGGTACGAACTCGACCTCTCCGGCGGCGGCCTCCACCAGAGCCAGCCGGACACCGCGGACTTCGCGCGGGCGCTCAACCTCGTCGCGGAGAGCGTCGACGCCGCGGTCGACGCCTACGGGATCGATCCAGACCGAATCGGGCTGCTCGGGTTCAGTCAGGGCGCGATCACGAGCCTTTCGCTCCTGCTCGATGACCCGGACCGCTACGCGTGGGTCGTTGCGCTCCACGGCTACCTCCCGGACTCCCACGCCGATGTCGACCCGACAGGGATCGACGAGAAGCCTGTCTTCGTCGGCGCGGGCACCGGCGACCAGGTGATCCCAGAGTCTCGGGCGGCGGCGGCAGCCGACCGCCTCCGTGAGATTGGCGCGGCGGTGACCTACGAGACGTATCCGGTCGGCCACGGGATCGGCGAGGCCGAGTTGGCCGATGTGGTTGCCTTCGTCGAAGCGGAGTACTGAACGGGAGCGGGATGCGGCCTCCTCGGTAGTCGGATACGATGGACTCCGTCAGTCGTCCGTGTCGGCCCCACCTGTCCGATCCAAGGGCTCGGTACACCAGTGACAGAAGTCGATCTCGGGGTCGGTCTCGCGACCGCAGTGGGGACAGTCGATCGTCGGCGTCTCCGCGTCCGCTCCGCTCGACGCGTCAGCGGAGACCACACCTGTGTCGTCGCCGACCGAATCGGTGCCGCCGGTCGAACCGTTACCGAGTCCGCCTTCGGCACGGTCGGCCCCCGGCGTCCCGGGCTCGGTCGCCCGGGCGCGCTGCTGGCGCTCGTACGCACGGTTGTTCCGAATCGCGACGACGTACGCGTCGACAATGCTGGCAGCGATCACGACGAGCGCCGGCCCGATGTCGTCGAGAGGCGGGATCTCCTGTGCGAACAGTTGATCGAGCGCCGCATCCGGAACGAGAAAGACGAGCGTGGCCGTGATCGCAACGTACCAGGCGAGCGCCCGTCCCCATCGTCGGAGGTACGCGTGACCGAGTCCGGAGATCACGATCGCCAGCAACACGGCGAGCCACGGTCGCCGCCGACGCAGATCGCTCATACGTCGCCGATACGAGTCGCGGAAACGAGTAGTTGTCCCTCGGAGCGTTTTTGTCCCCGAAGCGCGCAGCTAGGGTATGATCGGCATCGCTGCGGGTGATCTCGCAACAGGAGTGGGGTACGGACTCCTCGGTGTCGCCGTCTGGGCGCTCCCCTTCGGAATTGCCTACCTCCTCTACAGACGGTGGCGCGGCGACGGCCCGGCATCACGCCGGGACGACAACTGACGACTTCCGCTTCGATCACCCTTTTTACGTGGCTCCCCCGAGACCCCGTATGACCGACACGGCGCTCGTCATCGGCGGTACGCGGTTCATCGGACGGCACACAGTCGCCGAGCTGGTAGCACACGAATACGAGGTGGCGATGCTGAACCGCGGGACCCACGAGAATCCCTTCGCGGACGATGACCGCGTGAGTCACATCGAGGGCGACCGAAAAAACGAGAGAGATGTAGAAGCCGCACGGCTCTCGGTAGACCCGGACATTGTGGTCGACTGTGTGGCGTATCATCCGGCGGACGTGGCGACCGCGACGGAGATTTTCAGCGATGTCGACGGCTACGTGTACATCTCTTCCGGGTCGTCGTACGCGGCCGAACATATCCCCAAGCGCGAGGGCGTCACCCCGCTTGAGCCGTGTACCCCCGAGCAGGCGACGGACGACGACCACGAGACTTACGGAAACCGGAAGGCCGAGGGAGACCGTGAGATATTCGCCGCCGCCGAAGCAGGCGTCAACGCGATGGCGGTGCGTCCCTGTATCGTCTACGGACCCCACGACTACACCGAGCGGCTCGACTACTGGATCGACCGCGTGCTGACCCACGACCGAGTGGTCGTCCCCGGGGACGGCCAGAACCTCTGGCACCGAGCGTACGTCGAGGACGTGGCGAGCGCGCTCCGGATCGTCGCTGAGTCCGGGGAGCCCGGAACCGCCTACAACGTCGGGGACCGGCGGGCACTCACCCTGGAAGAAACGCTCGAAACGATCGCTGATGCGGCCGACACCGAGGTGACAGTCGTCCCCGCCAGCGACGACGCGCTCGCGGCCGGTGACCTCACGCCCGACGACTTCGTGCTCTACCGGGAGTATCCGCACCTGCTCGACACCTGTGCCCTCGCCGACCTCGGCTGGGAGTCGACGCCCGTTAACGAGGCGATGGAACGAACCGTCGCGGAACACCGCGAGTCCGACCGCGACGGGAGCGAGTGGGACCCGGGTCGTGACGCCGAAAAGCGGGTGCTGGGCGTGAAAGACACCTTATAAGTCAAAACCACACCGTTGCGGTCTGTAGCGAAAGCGGTGGTCGTCCCCCTCCACGATCCGGACGGAGACGTGGTGAGCGATGTCAGGAGTGACTCGCTCAGATCGACGACGAGATCGTATTTAAAAAGTATCCTGAGCGGCAGCGATGAACCTTAATAAATGATCCATGAAGCGGCGCGCGCGAGAAACGCGCGCGAGGGAGTCGGGCGGCCGGAGCAACGCGGAGGCCGGCCGACGAGGCTGGGGAGGCGTGAGGTGCGGGTGCTGTGCGGGGTGGGACTCAAAGGGGCAGCCTGCTCCGG
>CAYRWH010000114.1:0-6062 GCA_964427935.1 uncultured Halobellus sp.
TCACCGGCACACGCCGCTATCGGGTCGACGATAGCGGCGGCGACGCTGTACGGATCCGTCTCGCGGCGGCGGACGCGCTCGGCGAGGGCATCGATGCCACCGCGTCGGTCGATCGCTGCCGTCGCGAGCGACCCGATGTCCGACCGAACCAGAGTGCGGATCTCCTCGGCGTAGCGCTCGCGCTGAGTCCGGTCGAGCGTGCCCGACTCGCGGAGATACCGTGCGTGTGCGTCGAACGCGTCGATCAGCGCCTCGACGCCCTCCCCCGTTTTCGCCACGGTCCCGAGCACGTCGGGAGTCCACTCGGTGGGCCTGTCTGCGTCGGAGTCGGTCTCGGCGTCAGTGTCGTCCGGACCGTCGGGGGTCTCGAAGCCGTGGTGGCCCGTGTCGAGCCCCTTTGTTGGACTCTCGCGTCGATGGACCATCTCCTCCAACTCGGCGAGAGTTCGATCCGCGCCGTCCATATCGGCCTTGTTGACGACGAACACGTCGCCGATTTCGAGGATTCCGGCCTTCAGTGTCTGAACGTCGTCACCCGAGCCCGGTTGGACGAGGACCGCGACCGTGTCGGCGGTCCGAACGATGTCGACCTCGTTCTGCCCGGCCCCGACCGTCTCGATGATGACAGTGTCCTTCCCGAAGGCGTCGAGCGCTTTCACCGCGTCCGCGGTCGCCATCGAGAGCCCGCCGAGTTGGCCGCGGGCGCTCATCGACCGGAAGAACACGTCCATGTCGCCTACGTTTGACGCCATACGAATCCGGTCGCCCAGCAGCGCACCACCCGTGTACGGTGATGAGGGATCGACGGCGACGACGCCGACGGTGTCGCCGCGCTCGCGGTAGGCCGCCGCCAGTTTGTCGACGAGCGTTGATTTGCCAGCGCCGGGTGCGCCGGTCACGCCGATTACGTTCGCGCCGCCGGTGTGCTCGTGGAGCGCCCCCACAATCCCGCGGTGGCCCGGCGATCGGTTCTCAATCCGCGTAATGACTCTGGCGAGCGCGCGGTGGCTTCCGTCGAGGAGGTCAGCGACCAGCTCCGCGTCCCCGTCTCCGAGCTCCGCAGTTGTTCCGAACGCGTCGGTTGTCCTGTCCCCCTCTCCGGAGCCGGCTCCGTCCGGATCCCCGGGCTCTCGTGTATCGCGCCCGTCCATCTACGCGCGCTCCGGCACGTTGGTCCGAACGAACTCGATGGTCTCCTCCATCGGCGTTCCCGGACCGAACACCTCGGCGACGCCGAGCGCTTTCAGCTCCGCCTCGTCGTCGTCGGGGATGATCCCGCCGACGATCACCAGCGTGTCCTCGAACGCGCCGTACTCTTCGAGTCCCTCGATCACCTTCGGGACGAGGGTGTTGTGCGCTCCGGAGAGTATTGAGATACCGAGGACATCAACATCCTCTTGAACCGCGGCCTGAACGATGTCCTCCGGCGCACGGTGTAAGCCGGAGTAAACGACCTCGAACCCGGCGTCACGAAACGCTCGCGCAATCACGTGTGCTCCCCGGTCGTGGCCGTCAAGACCGACCTTCGCGACCAGACAGCGGATAGCTCGTTCCTCCGTTTCGACGCTCATACCCCGTCTCCGTCCGGTGACCGCTTGATTCTAACGGAAAATCGGGAAGAATATCGCGGATTTCACAGTCGATCGGTGATATCGAACGACCCGTCGTTCGTCTCCTCGCTATTGTTGCCGTCGTCGGTCCCGTCAGCCCCAATTTCGCCGCCGATCGCACCGGTCCCGGCCCCGTCGCTGCCGGCGTCGTCGAGTCCGGCGGCGAGTCCGTCGCCGAGGTCGTAGGTGTCGCGGACGGTCCGTGCGAGCACGCCGTCGCGCTCGAACACGACGTAGACCGCAACGAAGTCGTGTGCCGCCGGTCGCAACACGAAGACCTCTCGGGGTGTATCGTCTGTCCGCTGGTCGTTCACGCGCTCGATCAGCGGTTCGATCGGGAGCCGTCCTGTCCGCACCTCGTCGAACGTGTCGGTTCCCGGACCATCAGCGAACAAATATAAGGCACCGTTCGGTTCGCCATCGGTTGACTTCGTCGTGATCGATCCCACGGCCTCGCCGTCCGCACGTATACCCCGCCACGTCTCGACGGCGGCCTCAAACATCCCTTCGACATCGTCTGCGAACCGGAACCGGCTCTCACGAACGACGGACAGCTCCGTGACGCGTGCGGTGCCGTCCTCCCACGCGAGTGTGGCGTCAACGACGGTTCCGGGGTCGAGAGCGTCGATCTGGTCGGCAAGATCACCCTCGTATCCCTCCGCAGTCGCGTAGAGGGGGTCGTACGCCTCCTCGGCGTCCGGATCGTTCGGGTCGACCGGTTCATCGGGCAGTTCGACCAGCACGAACTCCGCTTCCGGGTCGGCGTCCCCGTCGGTGGGTCGAGGACCGCGGTCGTGGACACGGAATCGTCCGCTCGTCGTCGGTTGCATGGTCGTTCCTTGGTCGGACGGCGGATAAGACGGCCGGATCCGTGTCGTTATGGGGACGGATCCCTAAATAATCGACAAATGGGGATCCTTGAGGACAAATCGAACGCCCGTCTGTTCTATAAGTACCTCTCGAAGGTGTACGACCGGGTCAACCGGTTCAATTGGAACGAGGAGATGCGCTCGGAGGCGCTCTCCTGGCTGGAGTTCGGCGACGACGATCGGGTGCTCGACGTCGGCTGTGGCACCGGGTTCGGGACCGAGGGACTGCTCGAACACGCTGACGACGTTCACGGTCTCGATCAGAGTATCCACCAGATGGAGAAGGCCTTCGAGAAGTTCGGCAAACACGACCGCGTGAATTTCTACCGGGGCGACGCCGAGCGGCTCCCGTTTGCCGACGATACGTTCGATATCGTCTGGTCGTCGGGCTCGATCGAGTACTGGCCGAACCCTGTCGAGGGGCTCCGAGAGCTGCGCCGCGTCGCGAAGCCCGGCGGACAGGTGCTCGTCGTCGGTCCAGATTACCCGCACAACCGCGTGCTCCAGCGCGTTGCCGACGCGATCATGCTGTTCTACGACGAGACGGAGGCAGACCGCATGTTCGATGCGGCCGGCTACGAGGAGTTCGAACACCATATTCAGCGCGCAACTCCCCGGAGTCCACGCGCGATCACGACCGTCGCGCGCGTTCCCGACTCGTAACGCGTTCCAGCAGTTATCCCGGACGGACGGTCGTCCGCATCGTCGCTATCGGCTGGTCCCGAACAGAGAGTTGTACCTCGACGACATCACCCGCGGTCGGGGTCGGTTCGTTCGTCTCGGCGACCGTGAACGACGCGGAGCCACCAACCACCCACTCGTCGTCGCTCGCCGTGTTGAACGGACCGCTCGGTCCAGGGTGAAACCCCGACGCCGAAAAGAACGGCACCGGGGGGTGTCGGGCCAACGGCTCGTCGTTCACCAACACGCGTACGGTGAGGTCCTCAGTCGGGATCGGATCGCCACCCTCGTGTGTGAGCGTGAGTTGGGAACCGTCCGCCGAGAGCGAGACCGTCGCGGTCGGCGCGGGTTCGGTCGGGCCGTCGAGCGCGGCGGTCACCACCCCGCCCGCGAGGAGGACGGTGATAGCGACGAGGAGTACGCCCGCGACGGGCGCAACGGCTCTGGACGACGGCCGAAGGCAGACCGTGACTCGGGATCGGATCGACACGGGACGGCTGGCTCGGCACCATATAAAAAGGGCCGTATCGTCGTGACCCCGGGTTATTAGCTTGGACGAGGGGACACCCAGTCGCGGCGCGACACAACTCGAAACCGGTGGTCAGTACCCGGAGCGACTCTTCCGGATCGGCAGCGATGGGCTCGTATTTAAATAGGTTTGAGAGACGGCGTTCAAATAAACAGCCGACAGCAACGACGTTCGATTCCTTATCTATGACTAGATCACGCCTGTCGTCGATCAGGCTCCGCCGTCGGAGTCGGTAACGTCATCGGTATTATCGGAGTCGTCGAGGTCGTCGGTGAGACGTGGGAGATCGATTGGCTGTATACCGTCGACGACAGCGACTCGGGGCTCGTCGATCACCGTGATCCGGTACGACTCTGTCGGGGAGAGCGTCCGGGCGATACCGTTCTGATTGGTCGTCCCGATCGACTCGCTATCCCCACCGTCGGCGCTCTTTGTCACCGTGATACCGGAGACCGGCTCACCGGTCTCTTCGTCGGTGACGGCTACCGTTACCGGTCCGCCGGCGTAGCTCCGGTGTACCGTGACGTTGAACCCGTCCTCGGCGAGCGTGTCGGTCTCCACATCGGGGAACTGATCGATATCCATCCGCTGGTGTTCCACGAACACCTGCTCGGTTCCGCCGCTGACGAACGCGCGAAGCGTTCCGTACTCGTGCGGGACGGTGATCCGTTGGACCGATCCGGCCCCGAACGCGTCCGGTTCACGGAGCGCCGTCGTCTCGGGATAGCTCGCGATCGCTGCGTCGATAGCGGCCTCACTGGAGAGGATCCCACCGCCCCGGTCCCACCGGTCGCGCCGGAACGACTCCCGAACGTACTCATCACCCTCGATCGCTGTGAGGACGACGGCGCTCGATGTCGACTCAACGCGAATCTCCGCGGTGTCCGTATCGCCGCGAACGGTCTCAAGTGCCCTGTCGCGGACAGGACCCTCGTACACCTGAAGTTGAACTTGGAGCTCGTCGAGCCGACTCGGCGCACTGAACCCATCCGTCTCCTCGGAGAGTTCGTCGAGAACCTCCAGTCTATCGTTGAATTCCACCGCAATCGTGGAGATGCGGACAAGCTCATCGAGTAGCTCGCGGTCGGTGAGTTCACCGTTTGCGTGTGCGTTGATCGCGGCGGTCTGGCGGCTATCGAGACTCACCTCGTCCTGTTCGACTTCGTTGATCGCTTCGAGGATCCGGCGCTGGCGCTCCGCACTCGTCTCGGCCGACTCGATCCGTTGGATCGTCGTCTCGGTTCGGAGCGCGGCGTCAACCTCGCCGGCCGCAAGCCCAACTGCCGTCCCGAAATTCGCGTCACGGTTGTGATGGCCGATTCTCGGTTCTGCGCCCGGTGGCGTAGACAGCGTGCGAAGCGTGAGGTTCGCCGGATCGACCGACGCTAGGCCCACCGACCCGTCGATAGCGCCCGCAGCGTGGGTGCTGTCGCCGTCCGCCGCTCCGACCGCAGCAGTACCCGCCCCGGCGAGTGAGACCCCGCCGGCGACGGGCGCAACGAAGAGGAGGGCGGCGACGACGAGGACGGGGAGGGCTCTCATCGTCACGTCATTTACCCCCGAAGATTAAAAACCCAACTCACCCGACCGGCTCGTCCCGGCGTCACAGGTGCCGGTAGCGTCCGCGAGACTCCGATATCTCCCCGTTTCGGACGAGTTTCTCCAGAATGTTCCGGGCGGCGTCCGGCGTGACATCGTTTTCGGTCGCGTACGCAACGATATCGGCCTCGGTGGGCTCATCCGACTCACGGACGGCGTCCCGGACGATCTTCGTCCGGGTACGTGACGAGTCGCCGTCCGTCGACTGGCGTCCCGCCTCGAACACCGCGTCGGCGTCGAGTCCGGAGGCCTCGAGGTATTCCCTGTCGTCGATCCCCGCGTCCTCGACCGCCCGTTCGAGTTCCGCCGCGTGGTCGACCGCGGCAAACGCCTCGCTGTCGCCGCGCTTCTTCGCGAGCAGTGCCGACCGCGCCTCGCGGGCCGCCGCGCGGTCGTCGGACTCGAAGAGGCGTTTCAGCTTCGCCGTCTGATGGGTCTTTCCACACCGTGAACACTGGGCAGAGTCGTTCGTCCGCGGATCGCGAAGAAGCCACAGGTTGCTACACTCGTTACAGCCGACGACCGCGTACATGCTCGTGGATTTGACTGGCCTCGTGTTGAACCCTCGGGTTACACTGACCGTGTCGACCCGACAAAACCACTACGCCGCCAGCGTCTCCCGCAGGCGGTTATAAAGAGCAAGGAGAATACCCGCGCCTTTAGGCGTCCCCAGAAATCTGTGATTTCTGGTGTGCGGACGAGACCGGAGGTCTCGTCAACGCGGGATGAATCCGACAACCCACTCCACAAACGACCACCGATAGCAAGGCCGGA
>CAYRWH010000115.1:0-5977 GCA_964427935.1 uncultured Halobellus sp.
ATCTCGCCCGCGAGCGGATCTACACGCAGGTCGGGAGCCAGCACAACCGGAAGCGTACCCAGATCGACATCGAGGAGGTGTCCGCAGCATGATGGGTGGCGGACAACAGCAGCTTCAGCAGCTCTCACAGGAGATACAGGCGCTCGACGAGGAGATCGAGGCACTCGAAGCCGAGATCGAGGAGTACGAGTCAGAGAAGGCCGACATCGACGACGCGGTCGAAGCGATCGAGACGCTCGATACGGGCGAGACGGTCCAAGTTCCGCTCGGTGGCGGCGCGTACCTCCGGGCCGAGGTTCAGGATATCGACGAGGTCATCGTCTCACTCGGCGGGAACTACTCCGCGGAGCAGGCACAGGACGACGCCATCGACGTGCTTCGACGCAAACAGGACGCGCTCGACGACCGGATCGAGGAGACGCAGGCGGAGGTCGACGAGCTCGAATCCGAGAGCCAAGAGCTCGAACAGCAGGCTCAGCAGATGCAACAGCAGATGCAACAACAGCAGATGCAGCAGATGCAAGCGCAGGCGGACGACGAGTGAGGTAGTAAACCGTGTTCGACGGACTGAAGGACAAACTGAGTAGCTTCCGCGAGGACGTCGAAGAGTCGACGGACGCGGACGACTCCCCCGCGGAGGCCGACTCATCCGACGCGACCAACTCCCCCACGGAGGCCGACTCATCCGACGCGACCAACTCCCCCACGGAGGCCGACTCGTCAGACCCGACTGACTCCGCCGCCGAGGCGGGCTCACCGGGGAGCGATGCGTCAGCCAGTGCGGACGCGGCTGGCTCCGACGCCGGGACGGGCAGTGACGGTACTGAGTCCGCGGGCGACGAGCCGAGCACGTTCCAGCGCGCAAAGGCATTCGCGACCGGGCGGATCATAATCGAGGAAGAGGATCTCGAAGATCCGTTGTGGGATCTTGAGATGGCGTTGCTCGAGAGCGACGTGGAGATGAGCGTCGCCGAGCGGATCCTCGAAACCGTTCGCGAGACGATGCTCGGCGAATCGCGAAAGCAGGTCGAGACGACGGGTGAACTCGTCGAGGCCGCGTTACACGACGCTCTGCTCGATGTCATTGCGGTTGGGCAGTTCGACTTCGAGGAGCGGATCGCCGAGGCGGAGAAGCCGGTCACGATCGTTTTCACCGGTGTCAACGGCGTCGGGAAGACGACGACGATCGCCAAGCTTTCCGAGTGGCTCGACGAGCGGGGTTACTCGTCCGTACTGGCGAACGGCGACACCTACCGAGCGGGCGCGAACGAACAGATCGGCGAACACGCCGATCGGCTCGACCGTGAGCTCATCTCACACGACCAGGGCGGCGACCCAGCCGCCGTGATCTACGACGGGATCGAGTACGCGCAGGCTAACGACATCGATGTCGTACTCGGTGACACCGCAGGTCGACTTCATACGAGCGACGACCTGATGGCGCAGTTGGAGAAGATCGACCGCGTCGTCGACCCCGACATGACCCTGTTCGTCGACGAGGCAGTCGCCGGACAGGACGCGGTCAACCGTGCGAAGGAGTTCGATGCGGCGGCAGAGATCGACGGCGCAGTGTTGACGAAAGCGGACGCGGACTCCTCTGGTGGGGCCGCGATATCCATCGCATACGTCACCGGGAAGCCGATTCTCTTTTTGGGAACGGGTCAGGGCTACGACGACATTACGCGGTTCGATCCGGAGGCGCTGGTCGACAGTCTACTCGGCACTGATTGAGGAACGCGCGTAGCGCTTCGGTTGCCGCGGGGTTTTATTTATTAGAGCGCAAAGGTGGGACGATGACTGATGCGTCCGGCGGCGTCACGTTCAGCGACGGATACGTCGTCCCGATCACCGGGCTGTTAGCGTTTCTGTTCGCGTTGATGGCCGGGATGAGCGTGTTTCCGGCGCTGTCCGGCGAACCAGGCGACCTCGTTCTCCCCGTGATCTTCGGGGCAGCGAGTCTCGTCTGCCTTCGGGTTCGCAGCGGCTACGCTAGGGCTGAAGAGGAGGCGTAAGCAACCGTTGAAACCCTCCGTTTCGGAAGGCCGGACACGGCTCCTGTACGGCAAATAACCGCACACGGGCGGCGGGATCAGAACCCTTAACAGTTTACCGAGATTTGTCTACAGTAGCGGGATGGGATAGCCAGGAGATTCCGCCGGGCTCATAACCCGGAGATCGGTAGTTCAAATCTACCTCCCGCTACTTCTCTTCGATACCGAACGTCCGACATCGGCGACGCAACTCGCGAGCGTTGTCGATCCGACCCGGAAGCGATTTCCGTCGGCCAACCGTTCGGTCTGGTATGGAGTACAACTCGAGTCTTGACCGCGCGATGGACGCGGTCCCGGATTTCGACGGATCCGACGAACGACTGAGCGTTCCCGACCCCGAACACCAGAAAGACGGTGCGTTCACACGATTGACGAACCTCTCGGCTATCGCGGACGCACTCGCCCGTAACGCCGAACACGTCCATTCGAAGATCCAACAGGAGCTCGGGACTGCGGGCCAGTACGAGGACGGCCGGGCACGGTACAGCGGCAACTTCCGCGAGCGCGACTTCCAGGCCGCGATCGATTCGTATATCGAATCGTACGTCACCTGCTCGGAGTGTGGGCTCCCGGACACGCGTCTGGAGACGGAAAACCGGACGCCGATGCTCCGTTGTGAAGCCTGTGGGGCGTTCCGACCGGTCGCGAAACAGACCACATCGAACACGCAACGGCAGGAAGAGGCCATCGAGTCCGGTAACACCTACGAGCTGGAAATCGTCGGCACTGGCCGCAAGGGCGATGGTGTTGCCGAGCGCGGCGAGTACACGGTGTTCGTCCCCGGCGCACAGGAAGGCGAAACCGTTCGCGCATACATCAAGAACGTCTCTGGGAACCTCGCGTTCGCCCGCCGCGAGAACTGACGACCTCCAGCAGACTGCGATATCTCTCCGGCCACGCCCGACAGCTCTCCGCTACCCGACCGTTTATCCGGGCGTTTACCGGATCGGTCGTATGGCGACACACCTTCCTGCTACCGAGTTCGACGACCGACTCGCCGCGGTCCGCGACCGGCTTTCAGACACCGACGCCGACGCCGCCGTCTGGTTTGGCGCGACATCCATCGAGTACCTTACCGGATTCCATCACATTCAGACGGAACGGCCCGTCGTCCTCGCGGTCACCGCAGACCGGATCGAAATAACGGTTCCGCGACTGGAGGTCGAACGCGTCGAGCCAAACCCACGGATTTCGCGGGTACACCACTACTCAGACTATCCCGGCGGGAAGCCGATCGAAGTTGCCGTCACAATGCTTGACGGGCTCGATGTCGACGCGGTCGTCGCCGATGCCGACGGCGCGCCCGGGGTGATGGGCTACGAGGGGCCGGCGCTCTCGGAGTTCCTCGATGTCGAGACGCAGTCGTGGGTCGACCGCATGCGCTGGGAGAAATCCGACGCCGAAGTCGATCTCATCCGTGAATCAGCGAAATGGGCGAATCTCGGTCATCGGTACCTCGCTGAGTTCAGCGAACCGGGCGCGCATCCGGCGACGGTCTCCCAGCGCGCGTCGATGGAGGCCAGCCGGGCGATGCTCGACACGCTCGGAGACACCTACAGCGTCCGAGTGCGAGGGAGCGGGCCGGTCAGTGCGGGATACATCTCCGGTGAGGAGACGGCGCTCCCACACGGCCACACTCCGAACGAGCGGCTCTCGGAGGGTGACGTGCTGATCACCGGTGCGAGCGCGAACGTCGATGGCTACCGGTCCGAGCTTGAGCGGACCATGTTCGTCGGCGACTACACCGACGAGCAGGCACACTACTTTGCGCTGATGCACGAGGCACAAGAGATCGCGATCGACGCGCTTGGACCGGGAGTTCCCGTCGCACACGTCGACGAGGTAGTCAACGACTACTTCGCGGAACAGGGGATCAGCGAACTCGCACAACACCACGTCGGCCACAACATCGGACTCGGCGGCCACGAGCCGCCGTACATCGACGAGGGATGGGGCGAGGTCGCCGACGGTGACGACGAGTTGATGGCACCGGGACAAGTGTACACCATCGAGCCCGGAATCTACACCGAGGAGTACGGCTACCGCCACTCCGACACGATTGCGGTCACCGAGTCAGGGACCGAGTGGCTCACCCACTTCCCGCGGGATATCGACTCGAACGTGGTTTGAGTACGTCAGTTGCTGTCTAATCAACGCGTTCAACGGCGATCGGGTGGTCGGTTGCTTCGACGTGTCGATCCGCGTACTCCTGTGCGGCATCGACCGTATCGAACACTCGTTCGACCGTACACCGGCGACAGACGACGTGATACCGTTCGCTCCTCTCTGCGGTTTCCATGAGAAACGGGTCGATGCCAGACGGCATAGTTACGCGTCGGCTACCGAGGAGGTACGACCGTCCTATTGCGTTGGGGCCCGCTCACCGATTAGCGTCGAATCGGTCGAGTGCGACCGACAACATGTCTGTACTGACGGCGTGGAACTCCTCGCGTTCGTGCGCCGGCAGGTACTCTCGAACGTCGTTCCACGAGTCCCGCGCGTAGCGCGCGTCGAGGAGGACCCGAACGCCTCGCTCGTCGGGGCCGCGGATCACACGCCCGACGGCCTGCCGGGCCTTTCGGACCGCCGGGACGGTGAGCGCCGTCTCGAAGCCTGACTCGAAGCGCCGGTCGTAGGCGGTGATTACCGCCCGCGTCCGCGGACGAGCAGTGTTGATGATTGGGACGCCACAGACGACCGCGGCCGACAGCCGGTCCCCGCGGTAGTCGACGCCCTCGGTGAGCGTCCCGCGGAGGCTCGTCACGAGGACTTTCCCCTCCCCCGCGAAAAAATCGTCCTTGAGCGACTCCGTGGCGCGGTCTCCGGACGACTCATCGAGCAGGACCGGCTTGTCCAGCCGATCAGCGAGCGACTCGGCCATCCACGTCGCCTCGGCGTAGCTCGGTGTGCCGACCAACACGTTTCCGTCCCGTTCCGCGATGGTCGCGGTCGCATCGAGGTGCGCGAGACGCGTGTCGTTCTCCTCGCCGGGCGCACCGCGGTTCTGGTGGGTGAATTTCGGCGCGTCGACGGCGAAACTCGCGCGGTTCTCCTCGGGAAACGATAGCCCGTACGTCCGCTCGACGACCGGCCGCCCCCGCGCTTCGAGGTGGTCGAGCCCGGTCACCTCACGGAACACGTCCATCGGCTCCAGCGTGGCGCTCATCAGGACGCCGCCGCCGAACTCCGCAAGCCGCTCGCCTATCGGCTCGCTCGGGAGGCAGTTGTACAGCGCGAGGCTCCCGTTGTAGGCCCGCCGCCACGAGTCGGGCGGGGCGGTCTCGTCGACCGTCCGTTCCAGATCGATCGCGCGAAAAAAGTCCTCGTGGCCCTCGCGGTACCACGCGTTGAGGGTCCGTCCCACGCCGGGTGCGGCCCGCTGTTTGTCCTCCTCCTCCAAGGAGTCGAGTACGCGTTTGACGACCGCGCCGACCTGCTGTGCCCGTGCCCAGACGCGGTCGCCGTACCCCGCCTCCTTCGCCCACGTTGTGATCGCGTCTTCGGCCGGTTCCTCCGGGTCCCGTAGGGGGAGCTCGTCGTCGTCGAGTTCGCGCATCGACGCCCGCCAGTCAGGATGTTCGCGGTCAAGGTGGTCGGTCACCCGTCGGTCTAACTCACCGCGGAGATCCGCGTAGAACTCGCGGACCGACTGGATCTCCTCGATCGTCACCTCGGCGTCGTCTAACTCTCCGCGGACGAGCGCAGCGTCGTCGGATTCCGCGCCGGCCGTCTCGAACTCAAGCGGCTGGACGACCCGCGTGAGCTCGTTCTCCGCGTCCCGGAGGCTGGCGTCGGCGACCGCATCGCTCACGAGGTCGCGAACGCGCGGTTCGAGCATGTGCGCCTCGTCGCAGACGACGAACGTCGAGTCGTCCAGCAGCGCGCCGGTGAAGGTTCCGGTCGTCACCGGGTCGAACGCGTGGTAG
>CAYRWH010000116.1:0-5921 GCA_964427935.1 uncultured Halobellus sp.
ACGGATTCGACGAGGCGTTGTCGACGTACTACGAGCTTCGCGGCTGGAACGACGACGGAACGGTTCCTGGATACGACGAGAGCACAGTGCCGGGAGTCGCGGACGACTGACGAGCCGCAGTCGATCCCTCTGTGGAGGGCGACGAACACCGTCTCACCCCCGAAAGCGGCCGACGCCTCCTGTGGGCCACCAGTGACGAAAACGGCTGTTTGTGTCTTCCACGTCCTTTTGCGGGCTCCGATACAGCACCAGAGCATGAAGCGACGCGGGTTCCTTTCGAGGGTCGCCGGCGCGACCGTCGGCGTTGGGACGCTCGTCTGGAACAGCGGGTGTGTCGGACGGGTCGGTCTCGGCACCTCCTCAGTCGACGAGCGTGAGCCGCCCGATCGGCCGAACACACTCACCGAGGCGTCCGTTACCGACTACGTGAGGGAGTTCGAGGCGGTTCGTACACACAACGTCCATGCCGACGCCGGAGCGGCAGACATCGATCTGACGACGGCGGCAACGTTCGACCACGAGATCGACGGTGGCTATCACGTTACCGTACAGCACGCGGGAACAGTCTCGTACGACGAGAACGGGACGCGCTCAGTCGGCGAGATCCACTCTAATCCGACACCGTACCGCGTCACCGACGACGAGACGATCCGCCTTTCGATTGACCACGAACGGGTTGCTAGCGGCGAGATCGACGACCAAACCGCGACGGAGCATGACACAGACTCGGAACACGCCGACGAAGAATCCACTGAGGATACCGACGGTGTCGAACCGCTCGGGGTCCGACTGTGTAACGTTCTCGACCGGCCACGCGAGATCGATGTCGAGGTGACCCGTCACGAGGAGGCGGAAACGGCCCCGTCAATCCCCGATGGACGGGTTCAGCTGACAGGAACGTGGACGGTCGACGCCCGTGAAGCAATCGAGTTACGAGGAATCACAGCGGAGCCCGGTAGCTATCGGGTCGTTGCGCGGGTTTCGGAGAACGGCCTGACCGGTGAGGGTCGGATCGATGTCGGGTTTCCGGGAGTCGACCGAGCGCCCAACGTCGACGTGGTGTCGAGTTCGAATGGGTTGTCAACTCGGGCGCTGCCGGCGTTTGACCCGGTTTAACGCAGCTGCTCCCGCAGTCACTCTTCGATCCCGTCGACCCCGTGGAATCGAAAACACGCACCCCCGTCGTCGCTCTCGCCGATATCGACGGTCCAGCCGTGGGCATCAGCGATCTCGGCAACGATCTTCAAGCCGAATCCGGTTCCGTCGTCCTCCGTGGTCATACCTGCCTCGAACACCTGTTCGCGTCGGTCTGGAGCGATGCCCGGCCCGTTGTCTGCGACGTAGAACCCGCCCTCCGGGAGAGAGCCAACAGTAACAACCACGTCGTCGCCGGCGTGCCGTACCGCGTTGCCGAGCAGGTTCTCGAACAGCTGTGCGAGTCGACTGCGGTCGGCCGGGACGACTACGTCGTCCGCGACGACGATGCGGTCCGACTCCATTCCCACGGTCGTGCGCACCTCTTCGATCAGCGTCACGAGCCGGACGGGTTCCGGCTCGTCGACCACGTTCCCCTGCCGAGCGAGCGTCAGCAGGTCAGTGATGATCGCTTCCATGCGGTCGAGCGCGGTTCCGGCCGCCGACAGCGACTCCTCGGCACCGTCAGCCGTCTCCCGAGCAATCTCGAGATGGCCGGATGCGACGTTGAGCGGGGTTCTGAGGTCGTGTGAGACGAGGCTTGCGAACTCCTCAAGCCGATCCCGCTCGCGGGCGACATCCGTCTCGCGGGCACGCAACTGTCGCTCCCGCTCGATCCGGACGAACACCATCGTGACGCTGGCCCCCCACAGCCTCGCGACCGTCCGGTCGGGCATGTCGAGGGCATCGGGCTTCGTCGAACCGACGTTTAATACACCGTACCGACCGAGGGGGACGATCAACTCGCTGCGAATCGGGGTCGTGACGTTGTGGCGGTTGGGGTCGTCGTGGACATCCGGAACGTATCGGGGCTCACCCGTCTCGAAGACTTTCCACGAGAGACTGTCCTCGTGAGCTGAGTACGTCGGATGCTCCCCGATCAGGTCGTCTGAGGCGTCGGTCCACGCGGCCGGTTTGAGCGTGTCCGTCTCCTCGTCGTACAGCCAGATTGCGGCGACGGAGAGGCCGAGTACGTCGTCGATGTACTCGACGGCAGTTTCGGCTGCGGCCTCTCGGTCCGTCGTTTTCAACAGCTCCTGTGTCGCGCCGTGAAGCGCCGTGAGCGTCTCGGTTCGGCGGTGGAGTTCGGCGTTCCGAGCGCGCTCCCGGCTGAAATCTACGACCGTCGCGACTACTCGGGTCTCGCCGCCGACCCCAACTGGGGTGAGTCCGACGCGGACGGGAATCGGTGTCTCCGCGCGCTCGTCGTCTCCGTCGGTCCCGTTGCTCTCTTCAACCTCATCGCCCTTCCCGGCTCCATCGCTTTTGCCGGCCCCATCGCCTTTGCCAGCCTCGTCGCGGCGGGCTCGACGAGCGTACAGGTCCGGCCCGTTCGCAATCGTTACGCCGGTTGGATCCCGAAAGTACTCCTCCCACGAGAAGGCGTCATCCTCGTCCGAATCGAGCAGCAGGTCGTCGACCTCCCGTCCGACGAGCGCCTCGCTCGGTCGCCCGAACACCGCTTCGACGCGGCCGTTACCCGATCGGATCGTTCCCTCGACGTCGAGAATCAACGCGGCGTCCGAGATAGCGTCGAGAATCCCTGCGTCGTGTTCAAGAGACACGATCAGTCCTCCGTCGGCTCGTGGACGTGGCCACACTCCGGACAGCGGACTTCTTCTCCCCGTAGATCGGCCGAGGAGGCGCGAACCTCGCGCATCACCTCGCTGATCCGGTCTTCAGCCTCCAGTTCGTCCGCGACCGCGAGGTCGACACCCTCGACTTCGAGGAGAAACTTCGCGATCTCCGTCACCTCGTACATCATTTCGTCGAGATCCTCGGCCGTGAAGAAGCCGGACATCGCGCCGTAGAGAAACGTCGCTCCCGACTTAGTCACCTTCTCCTCGAAGGAGTACCGGGCCTGATTGACCGCTTGCGGGGTGTACGTGTCGGTCATGAAGGGAACAAGCTCCGGGAGGTTCTCGCCGATCTTCGTCATTTCGACGCCGGTTTCCGTCCTGAAGTCGGCACAGAGCCGGGCGATCGCCCACTCGCGGGCCGTGACGTAGGTCCGGTCGCGAAGGAACTCGTTGACGCGCTCGTAGCGCGCCCCGTCCATCTTCTTGAACCGCTCGTACTTCCGTACGTCCGGTGGGACATCGTCATCGCCGCCAGTTTTAGCCACCTCACGCTCGCCTACGTCGGCATCGCCGTCTGCGTCAACGTTGCCGTCAATGTCAACATCGCCGTCGATGTCAACATCGCTATCTATGTCAACATCGCTACTGTGAGTCTTGCCGCTAGCATCTCCTTTGCCGTCCGTGTTCGTCACGTCTGTCCCGCTACCGGCCTCCTCGTCGTTGGAGACGTCCGCCGGAGGACCGGAAGAGTCGTTCATATAGGCCTCACTCGGCGTGCGACCAAAAGGGTTGTCGGTGTGGTCGGCGAACGCTTTTCTCCCCGGACTGTGAGAGGAAGCGTATGAAAGTACTCTGCGGGATCGGTGGAAGCGACGACTCGATCCGTGCCCTCGACCGGGCGGTCGACCGGGCCGCACTGGCGGACGACGATCTTACCGTCGCTGTCGTCGAGAACCCCGACTCGTCGACTGCTGCCGCCGACATGACCGAGCGAGCGGAAGAGGCGATCGCCAACGCCGGGATCGATGCGGAGGTCAGACTGGTTGAGGGGGATCCCGGCAGTCGACTGGTCGAGATCGCCGAGCGCGAGGCGTTCGATGAGATCGTTCTCGGCGGCGGCACCACCAGTCCGATGGGGAAGATCACAATTGGGCCGATAGCCGAGTTCGTCCTGTTGAACGCGAAGACCTCGGTCACACTCGTCAGATGAGCGACCGACGGTATCCGGACGAGGTGACGGAGGGCTTTCCGGCACCGCCGGTGACGTTCGTCGACCGAGAGGATCGAGAGATCGAAGTTCACGCGTACGACGGCTCCGAGGCCGCATACGAGGCGCTTGTCGCGATGTACGACTCCTTTGACCCGGCCGACCGTGCACAGGGGATCCCGCCCGGCGGTGAGACTCGGATCCGGAGCTGGCTGGACGCGATCCTCGCCGAGGACTGTCTCAACGTGATCGCGTGGTGTGACGACGACGTTGCGGGCCACGCGACGCTCGTTCCGGACGAGGATGCCGTGTGTGAGCTCGCCATTTTCGTCCACCAGACCTACCAGCGGGCCGGAATCGGTACGCATCTGATCCGCACCCTGTTGGGCTACGGTCAGGCGGAGGGAATCGAGAAGGTCTGGCTCACCGTCGAACGGTGGAACCGTGCGGCGGTCTCGCTGTACGAGAAGATCGGCTTCGAAACGTCGAACGCCGAGAGCTTCGAGTTGGAGATGGGACTCCGCCTGAACGACGGGGAGTGACCCGGGAGTGGGACGAACTCCACTCCCGAACCCTGCGGCAACCGGCAGTCGGCGGCGGCAATCTTCAAGGCTTTACGTACGGGCGGCGAGCGCTCCGACATGAGTTATCGAATCCTACTGCTGGGAGCGCCGGGCGCCGGGAAGGGAACACAGAGCAAGAAGCTCGCCGAGGAGTACGGGATTGAACACGTCACGACCGGTGACGCGCTCCGCGCGAACAAGGATATGGAGACCGAGTACGGGACGCCTCGCTCGTTCATGGAGGCGGGCGAACTCGTCCCGGATCCGGTCGTTAATGAGATCGTGAAAACCGCGCTTTCGGACGCGGACGGCTTTGTTCTCGACGGCTACCCCCGAAACCTCGATCAGGCCGAGTACCTCTCTGGGATCACCGAACTCGACGCCGTCATCTTCCTCGATGTCGACACAGAGGTACTCGTCAGCCGACTCACCGGCCGCCGGATGGACCCGGAGACGGGCGATATCTACCACGTTGAGTTCGACTGGCCCGAAGACGAAGCGATTCAGGACCGACTCGTCCAACGCGAGGACGATCAGGAAGACACAGTTCGGGACCGCCTAGAGGTGTACCGGGAGAACACCGAACCCGTCATCGAGCACTTCCGTGAGCAGGGCGACCTCGTCGAGATCGACGGTGAGGCAGCCCCCGACGAGGTGTTCGACCGGATCCGTACCGTCATCGAGGAGTAGAGCGGTCGGCCCCCCGATCCACAGCTCCGACACTGCCGCCGGCGATTCTACAAGGTTCTTAACCGTCGCCCCCGAAACGTCCCATAATGAGCAAGGTCGAACGGCGGGTTCGGTCGCTGGTCCGGGAGGACAGCGAGATGCGAGACGCGATCGAGGTTGTCCTCGATCACGCCGACGGCGGGGAGGTCCAGTGGGTGGACGTCCGTGACGAGATCACGAGTGGCCAGTGGGGCCGGCTCATCGAGAAAGAGATCCTCGTCGATGGCGAGGCCGGCTTTGCGATCGCCGACCTCGACGGGATCGAGGAGGGACTCGAGGAAGACGACGACCTCACCAGCGGCGGGGACTTCGAGACACCCGAAACGACGTCGTGGACGAAGTGGGACAAGCTGGCGCTGGTCGCGACGCTCGGCGCGTTCGTCGGCTACGCCGTCGCGCCCGTCCGGGACCTTATCGCCGGCTCGATCGACTTGGTGTTCGGACCGCTGATGGGGATCGTTCCCTTCTACGTCGTGGTCATGGTGCTTGCGCTCGCGACGGGGCTGTACTCGACGCTGCTCCGTGCCGGCCTGATGGACATGGAGAAGATGAGCATGTATCAGGACCGGATGAAAGACATTCAGGAGCGTCGCAAGGAGGCGAAAGAGCGCGACGACGACGAGGCGCTCGACGCGATCCAAGAAGAGC
>CAYRWH010000117.1:0-5807 GCA_964427935.1 uncultured Halobellus sp.
AGTTCGGAATCCCTGTCAACACGCTCGTCGTCAACCGCGTGATGGAGCGGGTGAGCGGCGTCGCCAACGTCGACCCCGACTGGATCGTCGAACCTGACCCCGAAAACTGTGAGTTCTGTGCCCGTCGGTGGGATGTTCAACAACAGGCCCTTCGTGGCGCGACCGACATGTTCCGCGGGCGCGAGGTAAAACGCGTCCCGCTGTTGGCAAACGAGGTGCGCGGCGAGGCCGCCCTGCGCGTCGTCGCTGCGTGTCTGGACTGAGACGAGCGGTCAAGGCGCGCAATATCATACTCTTGTCGTTCCGGATCCCGAGATACGTTTATATTCTCTTGTCGTCTTCCAGCACGTATGCCCGAAGAAGTTCTGTTTAAATCCGAGAGCGACCGAACCCGTGCTGAGATTGCCTCGTACCTTCGAACCGTTGCTGACGCGCTGGAGGCGGGCGACGACATCACGCTCACGGCCGGCGACCAGTCGGTAACGATGGACCCGCCTGCCCGCCCGACTTTTGAGGTAAAAGCCGAACGAGAGGGCCCCGTCGACGGTGACGGCGAGTTGAGCATCGAGTTTGAACTGGAGTGGGACGAGAACGCAAACGGGGAGAGCGGTGCCAGCGACCTCGAGATCGACTAACTCCGGCTAGTCGGAGTATGCCGTGGCCTCAACGAAGGCGTCTTCCGCCGAGAGCACGTCGAGTGTCTCTTCGACCTCGGCTCGAACCTCCTGAAGCCGATCCAGCACGTCCGCGTACTCCTCGTTCTCCGTCGCCCCCGACGCTTCGAGTGCTGCCTTCTTCGAGGCCAGCGCGAAGAAGCGTTGACTCCGCTCGTCGAACTCCGCCCGATAGAGCAGTACCTCGACGAGCGTGACGAGGTCTTCCCGCGTGACGGGCTTCGTTTTGTAATCGTCGAAGGGCATGTCGACGATATCGACGTCCGGTTCGACCGCGGTCAACATGGCGATCCGGGCATCGTATCCCTCGTCCCGAACGGCTTCGAGTACTTCGTTCCCGGACATGTCCGGCATTCGCCGGTCCAGCAACACTACGTCCACGGTCTCGTCCATCATCGAGAGTGCCTCCTCACCGCCGGTAGCAACGCGGACTCGGTACCTGTCGTCGAGATACACCTTATAAAGCTCCGCGAGGTCGGGCTCGTCATCGACGGCGAGCACCGTCGGCGGAGGGTCGTTGTCGTCTCCCGTCGACGCGTCGGCCACTGTCGGCCCGTCGTCGGTCATCGTCGACCCACTGAGGCCGGTCCAACGACCGTGCCGACCCGATACACGCTGATGAGGGATGCGGTTCGTCGGATCATATCACCGTATTCTACACAGAGTAAATAAAACCTATCGCACCGATTATTGGATGTGATATTTTATCGGGTGAGAGGGAACGTGAGGAACCACCGTGACCCAAAGGCACATTTACGGGCGCGCCTTATGTTGTCGTAACGAATGTCTCATAGTCCTTCACTCCCTGACCGCCCCCGCTTGGAGCTCGACCCCGAGATGAGCGAGGCGGAGCGACTGGAGGCGATCCGACAACACTACCGGCGGATCGTCCACATGAACGAGGAGCTGTCCGAGCGTCTCGACGACGTACAGGGTCGTCGTGGTGACCTGAAGTCGGAAGTCGACCAACTAAAACGCGAAAACGAGACCCTAAAAACGTCTTCGCTCTACATTGCTTCGGTGGAGGAGATCACCGACGACGGTGTGGTGATTAAACAGCACGGCAACAATCAGGAGGTGTTGACACAGGCGTCCACACGGCTTGAGGCGGACCTTCGACCAGGCGACCGCGTCGCAATAAACGACTCCTTCGCCGTTCAGCAGGTGCTCGACGACGAGACCGACTCACGGGCACAGGCCATGGAGGTGACCGAGTCGCCCGATGTTGTTTACGACGACATTGGTGGCATCGACGATCAGATCCGCGAGGTACGTGAGGCCGTCGAGGATCCTCTTGAGAACCCCGAACAGTTCGAAGCGGTCGGCGTCGAACCGCCGAGCGGCGTCCTCCTCCATGGACCACCGGGGACGGGAAAGACGATGCTCGCAAAGGCTGTCGCCAACGAGTCCGACGCGACGTTCATCAAGATGGCCGGCTCCGAACTCGTCCGGAAGTTCATCGGTGAGGGGTCGCGGCTCGTCCGTGACCTCTTCGAGCTGGCCGCCGAGCGCGAACCAGCGGTGATCTTCATCGACGAGATCGACGCGGTTGCCTCGAAGCGCACGGACTCAAAAACCTCCGGCGACGCAGAGGTCCAGCGAACGATGATGCAGCTGCTCTCGGAGATGGACGGCTTCGACGAGCGCGGCGAGATCCGCATTATGGCTGCTACCAATCGCTTCGATATGCTTGACGAGGCGATTCTTCGTCCCGGCCGCTTCGACCGCCTCATTGAGGTGCCGGAGCCGGGTCCGGAGGGACGCAAGCGCATCCTCGAGATTCACACGCGCGACATGAACGTTTCCGACGATGTCGATGTCGGCGTCGTCGCCCACGACCTTGATGGGTACAGTGGTGCGGACATCGCCTCGCTCGCGACTGAGGCCGGCATGTTCGCCATCCGTGACGGCCGAACCGAAGTCATCCAGTCAGACTTTGAACAAGCCCGCGAGAAGCTTCAGGACGCCGAGAAGACCGACGAGCGCGTCATCAACTACCAGTACTGAACACGGGCGATTGGGTTGTCCCCCACTTTGCCTCCACGGGCGTCTGAGACCTAATCCGTAACTCCTTACCCGAAACGTCGTTGAGGGCAGGCAATGAATACGATTCACGTTGCCGGCGGCGTCGGCGTCGCTGACACCGCAATGGCCTCCTACGACACCGCCCTCGCGGACGCGAACCTCCACAACTACAACCTGATCGCTGTTTCGTCCGTCGTTCCCGCGGAGGCGACGGTGACCAGCGTCGATCGCGTCCCGGAGTTGGGTCCCGCCGGCAACGCGCTCACCGTGGTCGAGGCACGCCGGACGGTCGGGCCGAGCGACGAGGTCGACTTTCGGGAGGGCGGACGTTCCGGCGCGGAGGACGCCGCAGACAAACGTGCCCCACGTCGCCACCCCGATGTCGTTGCTGGACTCGGGTGGGCCACCGGTCCCGGTCCCGGGTTGTTCTACGAGGTGACCGGCGAGGATCCCGACGACGTTCGTGAACGGATCCACGCGGGCTTGGACGCCGGATCGAGCCTGCGCGACTGGGAACTCACCGACCGGCAAATCCACGTCGAGAGCGCGGCGGCTGCCGCCGGTCAATATACGACGGCGGTAACGATCGCGGCCTATGGTGAGTCCGAGCCGGTCCTGTAGTCCGGAACCGCGGCGGCGCTCGCCGACGCCTTTTTGAGTCGGGTCCGCGTACACTGGCTGTCTTCGATGAACGGCAATAACCCGTACGCCGGGCCACCGGGCGTAACGAACGCGGGCGAACCCGCGCCAGTTGACCTCTCCCCGGAACAGGAACGGCGTCTCAGACGGACGGTCGCCGGGATCGTCTCGCGCACCGAATCGTACCTCCCGGACAGCTACGCCGTCGGTTCCGAACTCTCCGTTGGGACTGATGGTCCGCAGGCGACCGTGGCCGTCAACCCACCCGCTGGACATCCCGTTTCGGCGGGCTTTACACCCGATAGCGACGAACTGGAGGCTGGTATCGCCGATGCCGACGCCGACGAAGTTGCCCGCGGCCTCGCCGCGAGCGCTGCGATTCAGGTCATGGACGCCGTCGGCGACGTGACACCGACCGCGAAGTGAGTCGGAGTCTACTGCGGGAAGACAGAAGCCTCGGGGTCGTTCGAGAGACCGGAACTCTCTCGTGATGACGAGAATTTTCGATTCTCAAACCACTTGAGCCCGAGGCACCTCACGTCTGCTCATCCGATAACGCCCGAGAAATCAGCCATTTACTATCTCGATTACGTGACTGTCCGTGACGTTTCCGCTGTTTGGTATCGAGTCGTCCCGCTCGTCCGGGTATTCCAGTATTGATAATATATAATATATAAAAATAGTTATGTAGTCTGATGCCCTTAGGATCTTAGCTATGTCTTCACAAGAGTCGGAGAACAGTGCATCCGGTGTGATAACTGGTACCGTGAGTCGCCGTCAACTCCTCGCAGCGGGTGGCGTTATCGCGATCGGTGGACTGAGTGGCTGCGTGAGTCAGGTCGCTGCGAGGACCACGAACACCGGAGCCTCGCCCGCGGTCATGTTTGGAGGGGTCCGAGGAGACGGGTTGATCCCGGTCACGCCCAGAGAGACCATCAAGTTCTCCCCTACTGTTCGCGTCGAAGAGCAGTTCCTCGCCGGGGATGTTGAGCTCGAAGCGTGGATGACGAACACAACGATGGCCGTCGACGGGCAGAACTACAACTCGGTGCGCTCGAACGAGAACCGCGGTGAAGCCCCAGTCGACGACGAAGACGACGAGGACGACGATGTGCCCCCTGCGCAGGATTACAACTCGACTCGGTCGAACAAAAGAGAAAACGCGTTCGGGGGCGGATCGGGTTCGGACGACCAATCCGGTGACGACACGAGCGACGCGATCCGACGCCTACGACGACTCACCGGTGCGAGTAACGACGAGATACGCGGACTGTACGAGTACCTCGAAAGAGAACCCGTCTTGGGCGAACGGTGTGTCATCACCCTGCCCGACGCACGGGTACCCCGAGGCGGGCCGAGTATCGAGTCGCTGATTACTCCACAGCGGCTGATCGACTTCGTCACTGGCCGAGCAGACGAAGACGGCAACCTCTACTCGTGGGGAACGAACACCTACGAGACGGCAGCGGCGGGAGCGGACGATGACGACGACGATGACGAATCGTGTGGGCAACACTCCTCTGGAGGAGGGCTGTCGACAGAGCAGTCGGTGTACTGCTGGGGAGGTAACACATCTCAAACCAACATTTCCGGGCCGACTCACACGTACGGTTCTCTCGACGTGCTCACGTCTGACTCGGAGGTTGTCGTCATAAACGTGACAAACCGCCCTCCCACAGCGTCCGATACGAAATCGATGATCGGTGTGAGTTCGGATGGACGGTCGATCGATGTCGATTCGCTGGATGAGTGGGGGCGTGAGTCCGGGCCTGCTTCATCCACGTCGGTGATCGTTTGTCAGGTCCTCGTACAGCCCGTAGGCTGTCCGTGTCCGTTCCCTGCGTTGTTACACGTCCAGCGACACACGAACAACGACCAGTACGTCTACTCGTGTGGGTGGGTAATCGATGAGTCCTGCCTCTACGAGAACTCGGTTACAGTGGTGGCAGGAGGTGGTGGAGGGAAGGTAAACATTCAGGACATCAAAATCAACCGCTCCGGAGAGGTCAGTGGGGACGAGATTCGGCGCGTGTTGCCAGACGACGTGTCACCGGTTGGGGCACAGCTGTTCTTCGGACACCTCGAAGACACCGTCACCACAGGGAGTCTTCCCGACGATGAGCTTGTAAGGGAGATTGCTGGAGCTGTCTCATCGGACGGTGACGTGTACTGTTCGTGTTATTCGTTCGACGGTCACTGCCTACACCTCGTGGACGACGGAAACACGTCTGACACGGTGAAATTCAAAGCAGGGGCCGAACTCTCGAAGAGTGTGAGCTGAGTCGTCTTCAGTCAGCGACCCTCTCGTTGCTCTACCTTGTTCAGGTAGCTGAAATACATAATATACTCTGTACCTTCTACGGGAATCCGTGGGTAATAGTGGGCAACACATATCAGTCACGGGTCCGTACCGTTCCTCGATGAAAGTCGACGCAACAGACCTCAAAACGAACGAGACGGACGACCGGG
>CAYRWH010000118.1:0-5788 GCA_964427935.1 uncultured Halobellus sp.
GACCCGATCCCGGTGAGCATCGTGATCAGCGCGATCGTCGTCCGGGTCGTCTTCGGGTACAGCATCGTCGGTAAGGTCAGCGACAAGGCGAACGGCTACTTCGACATGGGGCCGTTCGAGCGGGAAGAGATGCGCGAGCCGGGCGAAGTGAAAGGCGACGGCGAGAAGGACAGCGAGGACCGCCTCGCCGTCGAGCCGTGGCTCCCGAACATGTACAAGTGGTCCCACGTCGCGGCGATCGGCTTCTTTGCCGGACTCGCGTCAGCGGCCATCACGTACAACATGATCGGTGGCGGACACGGTCTCATCGCCGTGTTCGCCGGGTTCGGTATCAGCGCGGCATCGCTGCTGTTCCTGAATCTCGGTGTCGGCAAGATCCCGGTCACCCACCACATGACGCTTGCGGGTTCGACCGCATTCCTCGCCACGTGGGAGGAGGGGATCATCGCCATCACCGGTATCGACGCGGCGGATCTGACCGCACCGCTGCTGTTCGGTGACGGACTCGCGTTGCTGTTCGGTGCGGTGTTCGGCGTCTTTGCGGCACTCGTCGGTGAGGCGTCACAGCGGGTGTTCTACGCGCACTCCGACACCCACTTCGACCCGCCGGCCGCCGCGATCGTCGTCTGGACGCTCGTGCTTGGACTGCTGGTTGTCGCAGGACTACTCAACTGGGGCGTCTGGATCCCCGGCACGACGATCTAACCCGGAGACCCACGCAGCCGTTTTTATTTATGACCTCGAAGACGGACCGACCGTTCCGACCGCTGCTCGCCGATTTACTGGCGGATACTGACACGTGCCCAGCGGCGAACTCACTCGGGGAGCAATACCGACAACCCCACGTACCCGACGGCGGCGACGACGACGGATCCGGCGGCGACCAGCGACACGTCACCGCCCAGAGACCGGCCGGCGATCGCGATGATGCCGGCGAACACGAGGGCGAATCCGACGGCCCCGTGGTGATATCCGCCCGCGGTCGGCTGTTCGGCGAGCGCCGAAGAGTTGGTCGTCTCCAGGAGCCGAGTTCCGACCCACAACGATCCAAATCGGACGCCGATACCGACCGCGATGGCCGCGATGGAAACGAACTGGATCTCGCCGACGCTCCAGAGGCCGGCTCCGAACGCGGCGAGCGTTGCGAGGACGGCTGCGGCCTTGCTACGATTGTTTATTCGTCGGAGACCGGTGTCCGCGGACTCGGTCGACATGACCGTCGAAGGTGTTCCGATACGGGAATAGGTTTCCATCGCAGTCTGATCTGCCCGCGCCACCGAACGAGCGCGATCGCTGACGGGACGTTTTTAAGCCCCTTGCGTGTGACCCCAGAGTATGGCCGGTCCACTCGGGTTCGAACGGAGCGACGCCAGAAATCTGCTGATCGTTGCCTTCGTCATAACCGTCGTTGTGACCGCGGTAACGTCCGGTCCGTTCGGGTTCAGGCTCAGCGTCGGCATCGGTGCCGCGGTCATCAGCTCGATCGCGTTCCTCGTCTCGACGCTCGTCATCAACCGGTACAAGCCGGACCACTGGTAGAACTGCGCTGTCAGTCACCACCTCAAGGTACTGTTTCGTGCTGGTTATACCGTCCTGACACGGAGGGTCGGTTGTGAACATCGACGATCGAATAGAGCGTCGGCTCGGCTACGACGCGGCCGGTACCGTTCTCGCCGATCTGGACGCCGTCTCTCCGGTGTCACACCTCGAATCACCGGTTGGTCGCGGGCCAGCGATCGAGCGACTTCTCGACGTGTTCAGTCCGGCGCTGTCGGGATCGCTCCCGCCAAGCGTCTACGTTCACGGGCCAAAAGGAAGCGGGAAGTCGGCGATTGTCTCGACGCTTTTCGACCGGCTCGCAGCGCACAGCGGTCCGCGGCGCGCGATACAGACCTCGACGCGAGCAGTCGAACAGAGCCTTCCGGGGTTCGTCTACGTGGACGCCCGGCGGGCATCCACGCGGTTCGGCCTCTATCACGATATGCTCGCGTCGATCAGCGACGACACGGTCCCGGAACACGGGATCGGAACCGACGAGCTCACCGACGCGCTCCGGGACAGCATCAGAACGGGTCCAGACGTGGTCGTCGCGGCCGACCACGTGGACGAGCCGGAAACGCCGGACGCAACGACCGTCGTCGATTGGATCGAAGACGTTAGCGGCCACATCGTTCCGGTCTGTCTTGGTCGCGATCCACCCGATGCGGTCGACTGGGAACCAGACGTTCCCGTCTCCTTCGACCAGTACCGGCGACACGTCCTCGTCGAACTGTTAACGAGCCGGTGTTCGACGGGGCTTGGTCGGGACGCGCTTACTCACGACCAGATCCGGGAGATCGCAGAGTGGGCGAGCGGCGACGCTCACGACGCGCTCTCGGCGATCACCGGCGCGGCTGTCCACGCGGAGCATACGGGAGCGTCCACGATCCGGGCGCGGGACATCGATGCGGGGATCGACGCGGTGCCGAAACCCTGTGTCGCGCTTGGGCGTGTCCTCGCACTCTCGTCCAGTCGGATGCGCCTGCTGTACGAACTCGTGAGTCTGTCCGAGGACAACCGGTCGTCGGTGAACACCGCGACGACGACGATCGCCTCGCGGGAGACGGTCGATCTGTCGGCCTCGACGGTCCGGCGCGTCCTCTACGAGCTCGCCGACACCGGGCTGCTTGAGCGTGTGACAACCCAACACAGTAGCGGGAAGGGTCGACCGCCGAGCCGGCTCGTTCCCCGCTTTCCGACGCTCGCGTTCCAAGAGCTGTTCGACCGGTCGCTTCGGCCCGGTTGAGGCTGTCTCCCGGTCGAAAACGCGTCTATTTTTATTTCCGTCGACGGAGCGGAAGACAGTTTTGCCCCGCACTCGATACGTCACACATGGTGCCGCCGCTCGCGCTGGACATCGATGGGACGTTGACGACGCCGGACGGTCGGATCGACGCTCGGGCGTTCGATCTGCTTCCGAACTGGGACGCCCCGGTCGTAATCGCGACCGGGAAAGCGTTCCCGTACCCGGTCGCGCTCGCGACGTTTCTCGGCCGTCCTCCACACGTGATCGCCGAGAACGGCGGGGTCGTCCACGTCGACAACGAGACGATGCTCCTCGCCGATCCGGACCGTCCCCGTGCTGTCGTCGAAACGTTCGAGGAGCGCGGCGGCGAGATTGGCTGGGGCGGTGACACGACCGTAAACCGGTGGCGCGAAACCGAACTCGCCCTCTCCACCGATGCCGACGAGGAACTGCTTCGTCGGGTCGCAGCCGAGGTTCCGAGGATCGAGGTTGTTGACACCGGCTACGCCTTCCACGTCAAATCGACAGATGTGAACAAGGGTGACGGTCTCGTCCGAGCCGCCGATCGGCTCGGGCTCGACCCGGAGTCGTTCGTCGCAATCGGTGACAGCGAGAACGACGTCTCCACGTTCGGCGTCGCTGGCGACTCCTACGCGGTCGCCAACGCGGACGCGGCCGCGACCGCCGCCGCCGATGTCGTACTGGACGAGGGGTTTATGAGTGGAACCGCGTCGGTGCTTGAATCACTGCGTGACGGTCACGCTCCAAGCTGATGAGGCGGATCACGGGCCGGTGGCGATGAGACCGGTAATAAAAGGCCTACGAGAACGCATTTAAAATCGTATGAAAAGCCATCTAAAAGACCGACGAGGGCGCACCCAATAGATCGACGAGTGGCGGCGACGATCGATCAGATCCGAGTCACAAATCCAGTAGCTCCACACCGCGCCGATCGTGGTCCGATCCCGGATCAGACCGCCGTCAATCGGCGGTCCAGCTCCGTATCGATCCGGTCGGCCAGCGTTTCCATCGGCACGTCGAGGTACGTCTCCCACTGGTCGATGAACCCCGATCGCCCGAGAATCCTGACCACCCGGTAGATCGGCTCTCGCGCCTCGAACCCCTCCGGTAGCTCGCCGGCCCGGTCGCGGTAGCCCGCGTACACCGCGTCGCCGAACCGGGCCGGGCCATCGCTATCGAAGTCGTTACAGAGCTGGTCGCGGGCCCGCACGAGGTCCCGTGCGGGGTCGCCGATGTGCGCGAGTTCCCAGTCGAGAAAACCAATGTTCGTCTTCGCCGCCTCGTCGACGACGAACGCGTTCGGCTTGGCCACGTCTCCGTGGAGCAACGCGGCGGGTGCCTCCGCAAGTGTTGACCGGTTCGCCTCGACACAATCGATCACGGCATCGAAGTGGCGAGCGAGCCTGTCCGTCGTCGAAATCTCTCGGGTTCGCTCGATCGTCGCGAGCAACACGTCTGTCCAGTCACCGGTCTCCACGTCGAGCTCTCCGCTACGACCGCCGACGATCTCCCCGTGGCGCTCGAAGCGGTCCTCGTGAAGCGCTGCCAGTGTTTCCCCGACACTGCGTAGCAACGCCACTCGCTCAGCGTCGGTGTCGGCCGCTTCGTACGCGTCGAGCAGGTCTCGACCCGGCGCAGGTGCGGTCGCGAGATACGGACTGTCGGCGTCCGAATCTGCGGCGAGGACGCTCGGAACCGGAACCGTTCCGCTCGCTCGAACGTACTCCAACACCGCTCGCTCACGCGCGATGCGGCTCCCGTCGCCCTCGACGGCGACCTTGAGGTACGCACGGCTCCCGTCGGCGAAGTCGACGCCGACGGTCTCGTTGCCGCCGTTCCAGGAGGGGCCGACGCCGACGAGTCCCTCGACGGTTCGGTTCGGAAACGCGGACGGAAGGGCCGTCTCGATGGGACCGTCCATACGTCCGATGACCCGTCGTGAAGCAAAACCGTTCCGACGAGCCGCGAGCTTGCGATCCCGGTCCGGAAGAACGACCGACAACGTCATACGTATCACGAGCGTTTCACGTCCGATGACAGAAGGGGAGCCGGCCCGGCGAATAGGGTTCGAGACCGACGGCGAGACGCTCTACGTCCGCGACGAACTCGAGGGCGAGCGGCTCGCGCTTCGGTTCGACCGCGAGCCCGATCCGCGGCCCGCGATCACGGACCTGTTTCCGGTTCCCGTCGACCGGGCCGTCAGCTTCGAGGCGGAATCGATCTCGGTTCCGTCCTACTCGGTGGTGAACGTCAACGAATCGGACGGCGAGTTCATCGCCACGTTGACCGAGGACCTGACGCTACCTCGGGGAGCGTACTGTTTCGACGTCACTGGAACCACGAAGGCGTTCGTCCGGGCCGTCGACGTGTCGGTCGAGGCGACCGGGGTGGCCGGCCCGGATCCGTTTGAGATCACCTTCGATCGGCCGACGACGATCACCATAGGCGCGCGGTCGCTCCACACCCGTCCGGAGGCGACGATCACGGTGCCCGACGACCCGGAGGCACTGATGACTGCGGTGTCGGCGCTCGGCTCGTCGATAGCGGAGTGGTCGCCGGAGCGCTCGTGGCCCACACTCCGCGGCTATCCGCCCAGAATAGAGCGCGGCGACGAGCTCCACGTGCCGGACCACCTCACGGTTCCCGATACCGGGATCGAGATCGCCGTCCCGCCCACGTATGCCGACATCTATCGAATCGCTCCCCTCGCGTACTACCTCGGCGCAGCCGTCGTTCCCGGTGCCGAGCCGGAGCTCCGGCTCGACACGGGATACGTCGAACCCCTCCCCTCCGGGGGACCGGCACTCGAAGAGCGCGTCTCGGAGCTGCTCCGAACCACGCTGTTTCTGGACTCACTCGCCCGCACGGAGGGGTACGTCCCGTCGGACCGCTACGAGTACGAGCAGGTCGGTGCGAAGCTTCCCTTTTATCCGCCGAAGCTCGCGGACCGATCGGTGAGCGAGCAGCTGATGGAGTATCTGG
>CAYRWH010000119.1:0-5688 GCA_964427935.1 uncultured Halobellus sp.
TGTTCCACGCTATCGCCGGGCTTCGCCCGGCTTTCAGTCGAGTTGTGCTCGACACTATCGTCGGACTCCGTCCGACTGTTCGTGGAACCGTGTTCCACGCTATCGCCGGGCTTCGCCCGGCTTTCAGTCGAGCTGTGCTCGACACTATTCCGAAACAGATTCTCAAACAGCGTCCGGAGCCGTTCCGGATCGGCGTCGACTGTCGCGTTCTCGTCAGGAAGCTCAAGGACGGCGGTCCCCGTCTCGACGGTTCGCCACGCCTCCTCCGCAGCGGTCGCGATATCGATCTGTTCGGTCTCGTTCACCGTCCGTCCGTGCCGGGCGAGCGCGAGCAGGTCGTCGATCAACTCGCTCATCCGGTCGTGTGCGCTCTCGATACCCTCAATCTCCGATCGCACCTCGTCGTCGTCGACGAGTCCGTCGAGGAGCTCAACCCGACCGCGCGCGACGGTAAGCGGATTTCGAAGGTCGTGTGACACCATCTCCGCGAACTTCTCGTGACGTTCGAGCTCCCGCTGAAGCTCGACATCGCGCTCGTGAAGCTGCTGTGCGCGCTCTGCTCGGTCTAGTGCGGCGGTCACGTTCGCTCCAAGCACGCGCGCGAGTTGGACATCGTGGTCGTCAAAGAACTCCGGATCGCGGGACCCAAGCGGCATCACACCGTGATCGCCGAGCGGGACGACGAGTAGGCTCCGCAACTCGCCGTACCCGGTGACCGTGTCCACCGCGGCGAGGTCGTCGACGCGTATCAGCTCGCCGCGGTCGAACGCCTCCCAGATCCGCCCGTCGCCGGGGCCGAAGGGTGGTCGATCCCCAATGATCTCGGCTGCCTCATCGGAAATGACCGTTGGTCGTAGCGTCCCCGAATCGGGATCGTACAGCCGGATGCCGCTGTTCGGAAATCCGAGCGTATCGATTGCCGCCCGAACGGCGACCTTGGCGACGCCACGGGGGTCTTCGTCGCGAAACATCTCGCGGGTCGTCTCGTGGAGGGCACGCAGCGTCTGCTCGACCCGTTTTTGCTCGTCGATGTCCGCGTACACGCTGTATACGATCCGTCCGCTTGGACTGCTAACCGGTATCGCGTGAAGGATGAAATTCCGCAGTCCGTCGACCGCTTGGCGTCGAACCTCAACCCGAACGGGCTCTGCGTCACCGTTCAGAACGTCGGGACCGACGCGACGTGCTCCCTCCGGAATCATGGCGTCTCGAACCTCGTGGTAGCCGTTTTCGGACGCGGCGTATCCGAACGTCTCCTCGAAGGCGTCGTTGGTCTCGTTGAGATATTGGCTTCCGTCCGCATCGACCACGATCCTTGCGATGGGTAGCGGGACGTTGTCGAACAGCGCGGCGAACCGATCGCGCTCAGTCCGTAGCGCGTTTTCCGTCTGGATCTGTTCGATGGCCTCGGCAGCGTGCGCGGCGACGAGTTCCGCGAACTCGACATCCGTGTCGTCGAAAGCCGCCCGGCGACTGGACACCGCCTGAATGACGCCGTATTCGCCGATCGGGACGCTGATCGCTGACCCGATATCGTCGGAAACGGGGTCAGCGTCGTCGGAGCGGTCCAACTCGTCGATCACGAACGTCCGCTCCTCAGCAACGGTTCGTCCCGCGATTCCCTCGCCGAGTTCGAACGACCGAACCTCGTCGCTCGTGACGTCAGCGGAGAGCGCCGCAGGGTAGATCTGATCCCCCTCTCGACGAGCCGTGACGCAGCGATCGAACTCCAGTACCCGTTCGGCGACGTTAACCACCTGATCGAACACCGAATCGACGGTGTCGGCGGCAGACACCTCAGTTGCAAACCGATGGATCGCTGTCACCTTTCGATTAGAATCTCGGAGACGCCTCTCAGCGTGTCGACGACTCAGTGCGTTCTCCACGCGATTCGCTAGCATCTCGTACCCGTCCGAACCGCCTCCCTTCTGGAGGTAGTCCGTGACGCCGGCGGTGATCGCCTCGCTCGCGATCTCCTCGCTTCCTTTCCCCGTGAACAGAATAAACGGAAGGTCACCGATCTCGGCACGGACATCGGCCAGTAGGTCCAGTCCAGTCGCGTCGGGCATGTCGTGATCGCTGACAACGCAGTCGATGGATCCCTCTCGTAGCCGGTCCATAGCGGCCTCAGGAGAGCGAGCCGTGGCCGTCTCGACATCGTCGAGAAGTCGTTCGAGATACGTCGCAGCGAGATCGGCAGCGCTCGGATCGTCGTCAACGACGAGAACGCGGTTAGGGTGGAGCTCTCGGTCGACACGGGTCTTCTCGGCTCCACCTTCCCCGGCTTCGCGCTCTCCGGGGCTTGAGTTCATACGTAGGTCTCCGCTGTCACGTATTTGAACGTTTGGTCGAGAAAACCACGTGTGATAATTCCGCCGTTTCGGGTCTACAGGAAGCTCTCGACGTGGTCAGCAACCTCTTCGGGAGTGTCGCCGACGGGGACGCCCGCCTCGTTGAGCGCGTCGATCTTCGACTGGGCAGTGCCCGTGCCGGAGCCGGAGACGATAGCGCCCGCGTGGCCCATGCGCTTGCCCGGCGGGGCGGTGCGGCCCGCAATGAAGCCCGCGACCGGCGTGTCCATGTGCTCGCCGATGAACGCCGCGGCCTGCTCTTCGTCCTCGCCGCCGATCTCGCCGCACATCACGACGGCGTCCGTCTCGTCGTCCGCCTCGAACGCCTCTAAGGCGTCGATAAACGAGGTTCCGATGATCGGGTCGCCGCCGATGCCGATGGCGGTCGTCTGACCGATCCCTCGCTCGGTGAGGTTGTCGACCACTTGGTACGTGAGGGTGCCCGAGCGGGAGACGAGTCCAACGTTCCCCTCGGAGAAGATGTTTCCGGGGAGAATACCGAGTTTCGCCTCACCGGGCGTGATGATGCCCGGACAGTTCGGGCCGAGCAGGCGGGTGTCTGTCTCGCTCAGACGCTTGTTCACCTTCGCCATGTCCTGAGTCGGGATCCCCTCGGTGATCGCAACCGATAGGTCAAGGTCGGTGTCGAGCGCCTCGAATATCGCGTCGGCGGCAAACGCCGGCGGCACGAAAATCACCGACGCGTCCGCGTCTTCCGCGTCGACGGCCTCGTCGACGGTGTCGTAGACGGGGACGCCGTCGACCTCTTGGCCGCCCTTACCGGGCACCGCGCCGGCGACGACGTTCGTGCCGTACTCGATCATCTGTCCGGCGTGGAACTTCCCTTCCCCGCCGGTGATACCCTGTACGACCACTCTGGTGTCGTCATCGACAAAAATGCTCATTGGGAACCCTCCTGGGCGTTCTTGACCGCACGCTGAACCGCGTCCTCCAGCGTCTTTTCGACCTCGACGAGGTCGGTGTTCAGGATCTCCATCCCCTCCTCCGCGTTAGTGCCAGCAAGTCGGACAACAACCTTCTTCGGGATCTCGTCGAACCCTTCGAGCGCCTCGTTGATCCCCTTCGCGACCTCGTCGCCGCGGGTGATCCCGCCGAAGATGTTGAACACGACGGCGTCGATGTTCTCGTCTGAAAAGACCATGTCGAGCGCCTGCGTCACGCGCTCCGCTTTCGCACCGCCGCCGATGTCGAGGAAGTTGGCGGGTTTACCGCCGTAGTAGTCGACCAGATCGAGCGTCGTCATCACGAGTCCAGCGCCGTTCCCGATGATCCCGACGTTCCCCGAGAGGCGGACGTAGTCGAAGCCGTACTCGCCGGCCTTCCGTTCGAGGTCGTCTTCGTACGATTCTTCCGCGAGGTCGGCGAGGTCAGGCTGGCGGAACAACGCGTCCTCATCGATGTTCATCACGGCGTCCGCGGCGGTCACGTCGCGGTCGCCCGTGATCATCACCGGGTTTACCTCGATCTCGGAGGCGTCGCTGTCCTCGTACAGGTCGTACAGCGTCGAGAGGATCGAGGCCACGTCGAGCGCTACGTCGGCGTCAACGCCCGCCTCGTACACCACCTTCCGGGCCTGATACGGGTGGAGCCCGAACGCGGGGTCGACGTGTTCGCGCGCGATCGCGTCGGGGGTCTCCTCAGCGACCTGCTCGATGTCCACGCCGCCCTCGGTCGAGACCATCAGGACCGGCTTACCCTCGCCGCGGTCCATGGTGACGCCAACGTACAGCTCGTCGACGAAGTCGACGCCCGCCTCGACGAGGACCTGATCGACGGTGTACCCCTTTAGGTCCATGCCGAGGATCTCTTTGGCGTACTGTTTCGCCTCGTCGCGACTAGTCGCGATCTTGATCCCACCGGCCTTTCCGCGGCCGCCGACGTGAACCTGCGCCTTGATCGCGGCCGGGTAGCCGATTTCGTCGACGGCGTCGAGGACCTCCTCGACGGTCGTCGCGAGCCGGGAGTCCGGGACCGGAATCCCCGCATCCGCGAAGATAGTCTTTGCCTGATGTTCGTGTAGTTTCATCCGTGTGGGATCGGTACGGACGGCGGCTTAAATGGTGCCGATTCGGCGCGAGCCGGGCCCGGGACACCGTCCGAGTAGCCCACGTCACCACCGATCCCGATCAGTCCTCGTCGCCGAGGATGACCCGACGAGTCATCGCCTCCGGGTCGAGCACCTCGTCGGCCTCAGCCTCGGTGAGGTACCCCTCACTCACGGCGACCTCGCGGACGCTTTTGTTCTCTGCGAGCGCCTGTTTCGCCACCTTCGACGCGTTGTCGTACCCGATCGCGGGGTTCAGCGCGGTCGCCAGCGCCATCGACTGCTCGACGCGCGTCTCGCAGTGCTCCTCGTTTGCCTCCAGCTTCGCGACGAAGCGCTCGCCGAACGTCTCGGCGACGTTTGCCAACAGCTCGGTCGACTGGAGGAAGTTGTACGCGAGTACCGGCTTATACAGGTTCAAGTCGAGTTCGCCGCGTGCCGCGCCCGCGGAGACGGCGGCATCGTTGCCAACGACCTGTTTGTGCACCTGATTAACCGATTCGGCGACGACCGGGTTGATCTTCCCGGGCATGATCGACGATCCGGGCTGGTTCTCAGGCTGTTCGATCTCACCGAGCCCATTGCGCGGGCCGGAGGCGAGCAGGCGCAGGTCGTTCGCAATCTTGTTGAGCGAGCCGGCAACCGTCCGCAACGCGCCGTGTGCCTCGCCCATCGCGTCGTGAGCCGCCTGCGCCTCGAAGTGGTCTTCGGCCTCGCGGAACTCCGTCCCCGTCTCATCGCTGATGTACTCCGCCGCGAGCTCCGGGAACTCGGGGTGCGTGTTGAGCCCGGTTCCGACCGCGGTGCCACCCAAGGCAAGCTCTCGCAGGTTCGGCTGGACGCTCGCAACCCGCTCGATCCCTTTTGCGACCTGCGTCCGGTAGCCGCCGAACTCCTGTCCGAGGCGGACCGGCGTAGCATCCTGTAGATGTGTGCGGCCCGTTTTCACGACGCCGTCGAACGCGGCTTCTTTCGCTTCAAGCTCCGCGTGGAGCGTTTCTAGGGCTGGGATCAGGTCCTTCTCAACGGCTTCGAGCGCGGCGACGTGCATCGCCGTCGGGATCACGTCGTTCGACGACTGCCCGTAGTTGACGTGGTCGTTCGGGTGAACGACCCGATCGCCGACCTCCGCGCCCGCGATCTCGGCGGCACGGTTGGCGATCACCTCGTTCGCGTTCATATTTGAGGAAGTGCCCGAGCCGGTCTGGAACACGTCAACCGGGAACTGGTCGTCGTGCTCGCCGGCGATCACCTCGTCCGCGGCGGCGACGA
>CAYRWH010000120.1:0-5687 GCA_964427935.1 uncultured Halobellus sp.
GACCGTGTTTGGCGTCGTGCTTGATACCTTTCTGTTTCCACGTCACGGTGGATCGCGGGTGTCGGTCGCCACGTTTCCGGTAGCCCGGTGGGTTGTTGCCGTCGTCGGAGTTATACCACCCGTTGAACGCCTCAGCAAGCTCTTCAAGAACTCGCTGACTTGACTGAGAATGCAGGTCACTATAGCGTTCGTGGTTTTTCAACTCCGATTTCAATTCGGCTTCATCGGGTATCTCACCGTTTTCATCCCACCGGTCTTGGATGTAATAGCGTCCGACGTTCCACAGTTTCGATGTAGAAAACCCGCATTGGTCGAGGTCGTCACGAACCTGACTGTGGTTCGTGATGCGTGCGACGTAGGTGCGGGTCGTCTCCAGCATCGGACTGTGTTCATAACTAGTTATGAAGTAGATTATATTAAACTCAGTGTTTGACGTGGAATATCCGGGCCCGTCGGTGCCGATGGAATGTGTCACTAAGTGACGGCGCGTATCCACGGCCTGAAGGCCGTGGTATTGCGCCTGTTCAACGTATAACCGCCGCCGCCTCGTCGAGCTCGTCGCGAGTGTTGACGTTGGTGAAGGTTCGCTCCGTCGTCCGTTCGTGGATCGTGGCGTCGTCAACGATGACCGAGTTCAGCGGTTCAATCACGTTGAGTAGCTTTCGATCGCCGCGGGCAAGCGCGCGACCGCAGGCGGTCGCCATCCGATCGGCACGGAACACCGCCTGTGTCGTCTGGAGCCACCGATCGGCTAACTGTGGAATCACGGCGTCGATGGGACTGTCGTGAGGCGGGTCATCGCCAACGGCGTCGTCGAACAGCGACAGCATGAACCCGGGGTCAACGAACGGCATGTCACAGGCAACGACGAGGACGTACTCGTCGGGTGCGGCCCGACAGGCGTTGCGGATCCCCGCGACCGGCCCCTGATCAACGTCGTCGTCGAGTGCCCAGCGGACCGGCAGGGGGACTCCCTCCATCGCCGCGGCGATGGCGTCACGCTGGTCGGGGCGACAGTTCACCACGAGGTCGTCGACGACCGGGTCGCCGCCGCTGGCGCGGTCAGCACCCGGAGGAATCGGGTCGTCGACGCCTGCGAGTCGGTTCGCGACCCGACGGATCATCGGGACGCCGCCGAGCTCGGCAACCGATTTGTCGGCGTCGCCGAAGCGGGCGGAGCGGCCGCCGGCGACGATGGCACCGGTTGGCATACGAACCCGGTCCGAGCGGAGCGGCTTTGTATTTGTGGTCGGGGAGGGGGCGCCCACGGAAACGTGGAGAAGTAGGTGAAACGAATCGCCGGCGTGGACGGTCGTTCCGCCGAAAGCGACCCGTTAAGTGGCCGGCGGCCCTACCGATCGATATGCCAGAGGCAACGGATCTGGAGGAGCTGAAGCGGGGGACCGAACTGGTCAAGCGCGGCTTCGCTCGGATGCAGAAGGGCGGCGTTATCATGGATGTCGTCAACCGCGAGCAGGCTCGTATCGCCGAGGATGCGGGGGCGGTTGCGGTGATGGTCCTCGAAAACGTGCCGGCGGATATCCGGAAACGCGGCGGCGTCGCACGGATGCCGGACCCCGAGCGCGTTCCAGAAGTAATCGACGAGGTGTCGATTCCGGTGATGGGGAAATCGCGGATCGGCCACCGCAAGGAGTCGGAGATACTCGAAGCGCTCGGTGTCGACATGATCGACGAAAGCGAGGTGCTCACCCCCGCCGACGACGAGTACCACACCGACAAGCGCGACTTCACGTCGCCGTTCGTCTGTGGTGCTCGAAACCTCCCCGAAGCGCTCCGTCGGATCCGCGAGGGCGCAGCCATGATCCGGACGAAAGGCGAGGCTGGCACCGGCGATGTCAATCAGGCCGTCAAACACCAGCGAACGATCAAAAGACAGATCCGCACCCTCACCGGGCTCAACTACGAGGAGCGCGAGAAGTGGGCCCGCGAACACGGCGCACCGCGTGATCTGGTCCACGAGACCGCGGAGGCTGGTCGACTCCCGGTCGTCAACTTCGCGGCGGGCGGCATCGCAACGCCTGCGGACGCCGCGCTAATGATGTACCACGGCTGTGACGGTATCTTCGTCGGGTCTGGCATCTTCGGTGCGGAGGACCCCGAGGCGATGGGCGAGGCCATCGTCGAAGCCGTCAACAACTGGGACGATCCGGAGGAGCTCGCCCGAATCGCCAGCGGAACCGGGAAGGGCATGAAAGGGCAATCCAACGAGGACATGCCCGAGGAAGAGAAGCTCCAAGGCCGCGGCGTGTAATCGGCGGCGCACAGACGACTTGGTGGCCGCGAAAAACGGTCACTCGAACAGCGAGTGTCCCTCGCCCGCACCCGTTTTTTCCGCGTACGCAACCGTGTAGTAGTCCCGGTCGGTGAGATCCGACGGGTCCCGGGTCACGGTCGTTTCCGCATCGGGCATGAACAGCCGGCGACCGTAGACGACATCGTAGCCGGAGTCGACAAGCCCTCGATGCGTCGTCGGCACGTCAGTCACTTTGAATAGTACCATCCGCTCAGGTCCGGTCGGTGCCTCGCCGTCCGCGGCTTCCCGGAGCGTCAGCTCCGATCCCGCCGTGATCTCGACATCGAACGCGCTGGCAAACGCCGTCACCGTCGAGACGCCCGGTACGACTTCGACGGGGACCCCCGGGTGGAACCGGTCGAGCGCCCGTCGGAGGTGGCCGAACGTCGAGTACACGTTTGGGTCGCCGAGCGTGACAAACGCCGCCTTTTCATCGCGGGCCGTCGATGCCACCGTCTCGGCAGCCGCCTTCCAGGCGGTCCGCAGCTCCTCCTCGTCGCGCGTCATTGGGAACTCGAGGTCGCTCAGCGCGTCATCGTCGACGTACGATACCGCGACTCGTCGGGAGAGCCGACCGGGCGTGTAAACCACGTCGGCCGCTTCGAGGAGGCGGCGACCGCGGACGGTGAGTAGCTCGGGATCGCCCGGACCGAGCCCGATACCGTACAGCGTCACGAGCCACCTCCGTCGTCGAACCGGTGTCTGGTGGCGAGACCGGCGATATGTGGTGCTTCGGGCAAGACGAGCTCCGTCAGTCCCGTTTTGACCGCCCCTCGACTTCCCGGAAGACAGAAGACGGGGGTACCAGCCACGATCCCACCGGTTGCCCGGGAGGCCATCGCTCGGTGACCGATCTCCTCGTAGGATAGCCGGCGGAAGAGTTCGCCAAAGCCCGGGATGTCGCGCTCGAAGAGCCCCGAGCAGGCGGCGGGTGTCACATCGTCGATGGTCATCCCGGTGCCACCGGTCGTGACGAGACAGTCGACATCGTCGCGGCCCGCCAGCCGATCCACGGTCCGGCGGATCGCTGAAAAGTCGTCGGAGACCAGTTCGCGGGCGGTCACCCGGTGTCCGGAGTCGCGTACCAGCGCCGCGGCGGTGTCGCCGCCTGGATCGTCCGTAAGCGTTCGCGACGAGGACACAGTGACGATCCCAACACACAGTGGGTTAACGACAGCGTGACCGTCCTCGTCGACGCCACGTCGGTCTACAGGTTCGGGACGGTCGTCGCTCATAGCTGAACCGCAGCCCCATCCTCGCTCGGAAACGGGTTAGCGAATTGTTTGGTCTCGGGATCCGGGTCGGCGTCGGTAAAGAGACACGAGTCGAGAAGGGTGGTGACTGCGTCTCTGTCGACATCGCGGCCAATAATCGCGAGTTCGGTCTTCCGGTCGCCGTATCGGTCGTCCCAGTCCACCGACCGGCCGCGTCGATACCGCTCTTGATGGCCGTCAGGAAGAGAGGCGATCCACCGGCCGGCAACCTCGATACGTGTCTGTTGGCCCGCCCGGGAGAGCGTAAGCGCGTGATCGTCACGTCCGGCAACGTGGAGGTAGCCCTTCGCGCGGACAACGCTCGGCGAGAGGTCGGCGACGGCGTCCGCGAGTCGCTCGGGGTGCATCGGCCGTCTGCGCTGGTAGACGAACGAGTCGATGCCGTACACCGCCGGCGGATGTTCATGCTCGTGGTTGGTTGACTCGTCGCCGTGCTCGTGGTTGTCGCTAGCGTGCGCGCGTCCACCCCCGGCCGAGTCGTCGTGTGCCCGATGATGGTCGAGCGCTCGCTTCCAGCTCGCGGACCCGGCAACCGCCTCGGCGTCAAATCGATTCGTACCGAGAACGTCTGCCGGGTCGACGCGGCCGAAATCGGTCTCGAAGACCGCTGCTTCCGGCTGTACTGCTCGGATCATCCGGCGGGCCGCGTCCAACTCCGCGTCGGACACGAGATCGGTCTTGTTGATGACGAGGGTGTCACAGAACTCGACGCCGTCAAGCACGAGTTCGGAGAGCGGGCGGTCGCCCGCTTTCGTGTCGCCACGACGCTCGACACCGTTCGTTTGAAACGTATCGTGGAACTCTCGCGCGTCGACGACGGTCGTGACGCTGCTGAGCTCGTAGAACGTGGCGGCGTGGCCGGTGACAAACTGGCGAGCGACGGGTGCTGGCTCGGAGATCCCAGAGGGTTCGACGAGGAGGTAGTCGAACTCGTGGTTCAAGTCGAGATCGATGATCGCTGACTCAAACTCGCCTTGTATGCCACAGCAGATACACCCATTTGAGAGCTCGACGGTCTCACCGGTGCGTTCGACCCGGCGCTCGACCAGCTCCGCATCGACGTTGATCTCGCCCATGTCGTTGACGAGAACCGCGACTTCGTGGCCGTGATCCGCCGAGAGGACGTGGTTCAGGAGTGTCGTCTTACCCGCACCGAGCGTACCAGACACCACCGTAACGGGAACCGTCATGTTAGTCGTCGGCGAGCGCCAGTTCGCGTTGGTCCTCGTCACCGAAGGGGTCGGGATACGCTGACCAGTCCGCATCCAGTTCCTCGTCGGTCAACAAGCAGTCGTCGAGCCACGCCGCAAGCTCCGATCGCTCAAATTCACGGCCAATAAACACCAGCTCGACGCCACGGTCTCCCCATTGGTCGTCCCACTCGTCTTCGAGATCCGGCATCGTTTGGAGGTATCGCTGTTGCTGTTGTGGCGGAAGCGTGGCGATCCACCGGCCTTTCGGACCGGCGCGTACTGACCGGCCGGCCTTGTCGAGTCCCATCGCAACGTCTTCGCGGCCCGCGGACCAAAAGAACCCCTTGGCACGGATGATCGCGGGCGGGAGATTTTCAAGAAGTTCTGCGATTCGCCCCGGGTGGAACGGGCGGTTGGCTCGGAAGACGAACGACTCGACACCGTGTTCGTCGGCGGCGGCGTCGTGGTGATGGCCGTGTTCGAGTTCGTGTCGCCAGCCCGCAGAGCGTTTCGCCTCTTCGAAGTCGAACCGACCGGTGTTGAGGATCGTCGATGGTTCGACCTGACCGAACTCAGTGCGGAAGACCTCGGCACGGGGCTGTAGCGTCCCGAGGACGGCCTCAATTTCGTCGAGCTCATCATCGGGGACGAGGTCGCACTTGTTGAGAAGCAGCACGTCACAGAACTCGATCTGGTCCATGAGCACTTCTTCGGGGACCCGGTCGGTTCCCGAGGCCGCATCGTCATCGGCGAGGGCGCGCCCGGAGTCGAAGCCCTCGTACATCGCGTGAGCGTCGACAACCGAGACCATCGTGTCGAGGTGGAAGTCCTCAGTGGGGTCGTAGTCGGCGTCCTCGTAGCCGAGTACGAACGTCTGTGCGACCGGGATCGGCTCGGAGATACCGG